>JAYVPE010000084.1:0-2663 GCA_043757575.1 Pirellula sp. | reverse complement strand
CTTGCGATGGCTCCGGTGCCAACGAGATCGCAGTTGCAAAACGCTCATCGTCCACAGGAACCCTCAACGTTTGAGACAAAGGCTCATCACCTTGCTGCAACAAGACTTCGCGGCCATTCTCCATCGCATTCAAAGTGATGATTGCATTGACGGAGGTGTCTTTAAAACTGGCGGAAAGGCGGAGTTGCAAGTCAAAGTCCTTTTGTTCCCCCGCAGCTAATTCAATTTGCCGACGATCCTCCTCGCCCGTTTGTCCGGCAATCCGCCCGACGAGTTGACCAATCGCAGGTTGTGAGCCTGTATTGCGAACCGATACCCGTAAAGCGAAGACGCCTCCCTTAATAATTCGATTCAATGGAGTTCTTGCAATTTTAACGAGCTTAAGGCTTCCAAGGCCGCGAGACTCCGTCTGGGACGCCGTCGATTGTTCGCTCGCGTATCCACCTAAACAAATGCTTAGAACAAGTAAACAAATGATCGAGTACCGTTGGATGTCAGCGACCTGAATCATAAGCGGCGGGCAGATTGGGAGGGGGAAACGATTTTTTCGGAGCAGACTGCGAAAGGACGTTCGAAGTTTAGCAGAATCCATTTATCGCGTCGAGCAACTGCATCCTGTTTCAAAGGAATCTCACCTCGTCAAATCGATTTCGTTAGGCTAAATTGTTTAGCTTTGCACCCGATCTTTGGGATAACAATGTCAAACATACCGTGCGTCATTTACAAGCGAACGATCAAAGGCATTTCCGCGGTACTTCTCCCTTGGAAACCAAATAGTCGAATCGATTTTGACTCCTACCAGCTCGGGCTAGAGCGGACGTGGAAATCCGGATTGACACCTGCCATCAACATGGACACAGGGTATGCGAATCTTTTGAGCCCAGAGCAGCGAACCAAAGTCCTATTGTTGGTAGCGCAATTGGCATCAGGCAGGCCTTTCGTCGCTGGCGCGTTTGTTGAAGATCTTCAAGGCGAGGTGGTGCGGAACTACATAGATCAATGCGTCTCGATTCAGGAGTCGGGCGGGACGCCAATTCTTTTCCAATCGACGAAACTGACACAGTTACCCAAAGACAAGTTGGTGGATGCTTATCGAAAGGTCGCGAAAGAATGCGACGAGCTTCTCGGCTTCGAGTTAGGCAAAATGTTCGCTCCTTTTGGCGAAATATATGACCTAGATACATTTCGCGCACTGCTATCGATTCCGACCCTAACTGGCATCAAACATTCGTCCTTGTCACGCGAGCAAGAGTGGCAGCGACTGGCCATCAAAAATCAAGAACGGCCAGACTTCCGTGTGTATACGGGCAATGATCTTGCAATCGACATGGTTCAGTGGGGCAGCGATTACCTGTTGGGGCTATCCGCATTCTATCCCGAAGCGTTTGCACTTCGAGATAAATATTGGGCTTCGGGTGACACGCGTTTTTATGAACTAAATGATTGGTTGCAGTATTTAGGTTTCATCGCATTTCGCGATCCTGTTCCAGCCTACAAACACAACTGCGCGATGTTTTTGGCTCAACGCGGAGTGATCGAGCACGCTTCGATACCGCCTGGAGCACTGGCGAGGCCCGATAGCGATTACGCCCTCTTGGCCTTAATTCAGCAACGTCTCGATGCGTTAATGTTATGAGCAAGTTTGAACACCTTCGCCACAAACCGCCGACGCAACTTGAGTCACCCAGAGAGCTGTTGTTGGTTTTGGCACCAATGCGTAGCAACGTCAATCTCAGCCGAATCGTTCGGCTTGCCGGTTGCGCAGGAATAACGCGAGTCATTCAGTGCGGGCAAGGAAAAGTGGATCGCGAAATTGCTAGAGATGCAATCGATGTCGTAGAGATAGTCCTGCGAAGATCGCTCACACCTGTATTGGAGCAGTTGCGTGAAGATGGGTACACACGCGTAGGTTTGGAACAAACAACCAACTCTATTTGTCTTTTTGACTTTGAATTTACAAGAAAGACGGCACTGGTAATCGGTGCCGAACGGGAAGGGCTGGACCAACAAGAACTGGATCGCTTGGATCATGTGGTTGAAATCCCGGTCTACGGTCAGCCATACAGCTACAACGTGGCTACCGCGACCACCATGGCAGTCTATGAATATTGTCGTCAATATCGGGCGTAGCTTACCATGTCGATACAACGCGACATCGCCTACCGGTTCACGAAACCCGCAAAATCGTCGATATTCCGCTCATTAAGTCCAAGCCATTGGGCTATATTGAGGGATACAATCGTCTCCAAACGAAGTCGAATTTCTTTAACCGCTGCAATGCCTAAGACAGGACATAAACATGTCAGCCGTTTCCCAAGATCGCTATACCTACGACGAATATTTGGTTCGTGAGCGAATTGCAGACACTAAAAGCGAATACTACGGCGGACAGATTTTCGCAATGGCTGGGGGATCTCCCAGACACAATTCGATTGTAGTCAATTTGGTTGCAAGCCTGAGGAATCGCTTGCGTGGTTCTCCGTGCCGACCTTTCAATAGCGATCAGAGAATTCGCATTTCGGCTTGCGGGTTGGCCACATACCCTGACGTGTCGATAATCTGTGGCGAGCTTCAAATGGATGCTCAGGATGTCGACGCAATTGTGAATCCGCGTGTGATTTTTGAGGTGCTTTCAAAATCGACCGAGGGTTACGATCGAGGCA
>JAYVPE010000083.1:0-9860 GCA_043757575.1 Pirellula sp. | reverse complement strand
GGTAATGCTGCGAAAGACATTGCGAAAAGCAGTTTAAATGCAGACTGTTTTTCGTAACCCGCTGCGTAAGCGAGGGATTTTGTTGCTGGTCCCTCGCTAACGCGTCGGGTTGTGAATAATCCACGCTAGCGCGTTGCGGCTCAAAGTGAGTGCCAATTGGCTAGCGCCACGCGGCTAATCTATCAACCGAATTGTTATTTCTTAGAGGTCGAGTTCGATTTGGAAGCTTCGTCCTCGCTCTGCGGTTGATTTGAGATGTCGTCGCTCGTGCCCGGTTGGCGA
Source organism: Pirellula sp. (assembly GCA_043757575.1). Lineage (GTDB taxonomy): Bacteria > Planctomycetota > Planctomycetia > Pirellulales > Pirellulaceae > JBKCUI01. Next base: position 9,578 of record JAYVPE010000083.1, on the reverse strand, counting down.
TCTGGACCCAATGAGAAAATGTGAGGAAAATCGGATGTTGCAGTTTTCGAGTTTGAGCTGCTGTCTGAGGCGAACGAATCCGAGACATATTCATATTGGAAGCTGCTTCCCCATGGATCTTTGGGTAACTTTCCACCTTCGATGTAGGGTCCGTCCCACTTCTTAGCAAGCGTTTCGTCTTCGGGCGGACTAACCAAAAGTTCGAGGCCTTCTTCGGTCAAGGGAAAGGTCTTCATGTCGACAGCATACATTTTGATCGCAGATGCAAGATTGCCGATTTGGACTTGAGCGGTTCGAATGTCGGCTTTCTTTTGAGAGCCGAGGAGCCGCGGACCAACGATGGCAATTAGGCCGACCAAAATAATCAAAACGATCATCAATTCGAGCAACGTTAAGCCGTGCCGGGTGTGGCGAGAATATCGAAAAGGCATGATGGATTCCATAGTTAGGTGGGAGGGAAGGTAGGAAGGGAGGGAGGGAGGGAATACGAGTTTCGTTGTTTGTCATACTTATTCTACCCAACGGACGAGTTCAGATCAAACACGGGCAGCAGTACCCCTACGATGACGAACATAACCATCCCGCCTATCAGGATGAGCATCATCGGTTCGATCATGCGAACGAGCACCTCTAGACGACGTTCGATGCGATTGTCGATACGGTCGGCAATCTTGACTAGAACTTGATCGAGCGTGTTCGATTCCTCGGCAACGCGAATCATTGCCATGACCTGTGGCGGAATGAGCCCGCTGGCCGCGAGCGGCTTGGAAAGCGTGTCGCCAGCGGTCACATTCTCGACAGATTTCATCATGGCCTCAGCCAATAACATGTTTCCTGTCGATTCGCTGCTAATCCGCAGCGATCGCAGGAGCGGAACACCATTGTGAAGCATTGTACCAAGGACTCGGCATGCGCGAGAGACTGCAGCATCATGAAAAATCGAACCGATGAGTGGCGTCTTCAATTTCAATTTGTCCATGATTCGACGGCCTGTAGGGGTACGAATTGCCCGATAGAGTCCGAAGCCAACGGCAGCAATCGCCAGCAGGACAAATAATCCGTAGTTCAACATCAAATGACTTGTTCCAAGCAGAACGATGGTGATCAGAGGCAGCCCCGTTCCGTTTTGTTCAAGGCGATCAAAAAAAGGCTGAAACTTGGGTACTAAAAAAACGACCATCAAGGACGTAATGATCGAACCTACGATACCGAGAATAATCGGATAGGCGAGTGCACCGACGATCTTGCTGCGCATTTCATCTTGCTTTCGCAAAAACATCGCGATCCGTTGGAGGGCTTCTTCTAAGAACGCACCCTCCTGCCCTGCTCGAACCATACTGAGCGTCAGTTCATTGAACATCGCGGACTCTTTACTCATGGCAACATCCAAACTATCCCCTTGCGCCACGGCGTCATGGATACGCATGGAAATAACTTTGAGACGCGAATTTTCGGTTGCTTCGGCTAGGATTTTTAGAGCCTCCAGCATAGCGACTCCGTTGCTCAAGAGATCGGCAAGCTGCCCACAGAAGTCTGCTGTTTGTTCCTTGGATACTCGAACGGGTAGCGAAATGGATCCCCACGCAGTTTTGCCCGTTTTATGGTCAATCAGGGTCATCGGGAACAGGGCCTGCGAACGAAGCCGCTGCATCGCTTCGGACCGACTCGCGGCTGCGATCGTACCGGAGCGTTTTTCTCCGGTCGTTGATTTCGCGGTGTATGCAAAGTCTGTCATCGCACTCAGTCCGCTTTCGTCACTCGTACGATTTCATCGATGGTAGTGATGCCCGACATCGCTTTGTCCCAACCATCCATCCGCATAGTCTTCATTCCGTTGCGAATCGCAACTTGTTTGATCGCATCCGAAGTCCCCTTTTGAGTCATCATTTGGCGGATCTCTTCATTGGTAACCAACAACTCATAGATGCCCAATCGCCCGTGATAACCGGTCTTGCGGCAACTGTCGCAGCCAATGGGCCGGTAGAGTATCAGCTTGGGATCAAGTCGAAGCTCCACTGGGAAATCGTTAGGCAAATCTGTTACGTTGGGATGGTAAGGCTCTTTGCAATCGTCACATAATACGCGAACAAGCCGCTGGGCCAAGACTCCTTCGACGGTACTCGCGACTAAGAAAGGCTCTACACCCATATCGCACAATCGCATGAATGCGCTAGCCGCATCGTTGGTGTGCAATGTGCTGAATACAAGGTGACCGGTCAACGAAGCTTGTGTCGCATTCTCTGCGGTTTCCAAATCGCGGATCTCACCAACAAGCACTACGTCAGGATCATGTCGCAAGATGGCCCGTAAACATGCGGCAAAAGTAAGACCAACCTTGGTATGCACTTGAATCTGATTGATCCCTTCCAACTGATATTCAATGGGATCCTCCGTCGTCACAATCTTGATATCCTCCGACTTGATCTCGCTGAGCGCACTATAAAGTGTCGTCGTTTTTCCCGAACCGGTTGGCCCAGTGACCAGTACAATGCCGTGCGGCATTCGAATGAGTTTCTGAAAAGTCTCATACACCGACTCCGGCATGCCGATGCCTCGCAATGAGAAATTTAGGTTCGTTTTGTCGAGCACACGCATAACGACTCCTTCGCCGTGAAGCATCGGAATAATCGAGACACGCACGTCGATTTCACGTCCCGAAACTCGCAGTTTGATGCGCCCGTCCTGCGGCACGCGTTTTTCCGCGATGTTCATCTTGGCCATGATCTTCAATCGACTGATGATCGCGGCTCGAAACTGGTTCATCTCGGGCGGCGTCGGTTGTTTCTGCAAGACGCCGTCGATGCGATGTCGAATTTTCAAGCCGGACTCTTGCGACTCAATATGAATGTCGCTGGCTCTGGCTTGAACGGCTTCGCTAAGTATTTCATTAACGAGTCCAACAACCGATGCTTGCTGTGCTTCTTCAGCATCTTCCAAACTATCGGGATCGATCCCTTCGAGCATTTCCACGTCGCCAGCCTTTTGCCGCTGTAACGCTATCAAACCATCGATTGTTTCCGAGCCGACACCCAAATGCCGTTTAATCAACTTCTGCACGGTTTCTTGGGCCGCCATCACCGGTCGGACCTCGACCTCCATCGCAGACGCAACGGAATCAATTGCGGCAAAATCAAATGGATTGCTGACAGCGAGTCGGAGCCAACCCGTTCCACGTTCAAGCGGAAAAACAGCGTGCCGGTGGATCAGCTTGGCCGGGAATCCCTCCAGTGTCTCTAAAGCTAAATCGACGCTATCCGATTCGAGCCAATCGAGATTCATGGAGCGAGCACTCGTTGCAAGCAACTCTTGTGGACTGTTGAACGACCACTGTTCTGCAAGTAGTTCCAGGGAATCGCCCAAATTGAGACAATCCGCCAATTGACGCAACTGAACCGAGTCTAGCATCGGATGCATTCCCGTAGAATTCGAGATCATCGTGTCAATCCATGGGTGCGGGTGATGCTTGCCATAACGAACGAGGGGCTAAGGCCACACGTTAGCGTTCGATGGAAACATTAGGAACAAAGGCGGGAGTCGATCGACGAGGACTTTCCTTCAAATCGTTCGAACGGTTAGGTGGGAGGTTGGTTAAGACAGAGTTTACGATCGGTCAAACGCAAAAGGTAAGTATAGTCAAAAAGCGCCTATTTTACGACCGCATTCCTCGATTGAACTTTTGCTCCACGAATTGCCAGAAACATGAACACCCCCTAAATGGTGGTGATGGGTGCGTTTCATCGGAAACACGGAAAACGATAGCGTTTTGTCTTCGTCTATTGGGTTCTCATCTGGATCATTGCGATTCAGCCTGTTTGACAGGCTCTATGCATAATGCCAGACTGGGAAAGTATCCACATTCCAAATATTTTAACCAGTTTTAAAGGCGAGTGAATCATGAATGCTACTGATAATGCTTCGAATCCTACCAAAGGCCGTCCAACATCTATCCCTTTGTTAATTGCATTTGGGGTTCTTGGTGTTGCGGCGTATTATGCTGGTCCAACCGTAATGGCCTATGCTTTTCTTTTTCAGGAAGAAGCGAAATCAAGATCGATTTACGAGTCTACACGTAAGTCAAACTCGCAAGGATTAGCCGAGATTAGCGAAAGCACGGAGATGCCCACACCGGTCGGCGGCCCATCTGGGGGCCCACCCAGAGCCATGCCCGATCCCGAAGAGTTGTTTAAACGAAGGGATGTAAACGGCGACGGTAAATTAGAGGGATCCGAGATTAGCGAAAGGATGCAATCGCGAGTTGCAGACCTCGATAAGGACGGCGACGGTGCAATATCGAAAGAGGAATTCATGGCGCAGCGGCAACCGGGCAGAAATGCCAATAGTCCGTCAGCCCCTTCTGCAGACGCAGTCCCTACCGATTTGAAGCCGGAAACCGCTGCCACACCAGTGACGGACGAACCCGCCAAAGAAGCGCCCAAAGAGTAAAGCTGGTTGCGCCGGACGGATCGGACTAGGTTGCATTGAACCCGCCTTTATCCTGTTCCCAACCTCCCTGGCCTGTTGATTTAATTAGCCGCAACGCGTTAGCGTCGGTTCACTCGCCGACAACCTGGGCAAACGCCCATCGGCTAATCATCATTTATGTAAATTGCATTAAATCCACAGGCCGTCCCGCTTGGGAACAAGAGTGATAACGCGCAAAGATAGTCTCGACTATCGCTATCCGCGATTCGGAAAAGCTTTTGACTCACTGAGTTGCTCAAGTCGGACTCGGCCGTATTGGTTTAGTATCGCTTCCGCTTCTGCGAAACGTTCACCAGCGTTCACCGTAACTATAGCACGTCCGTTCATTACCTCACGTTCATAATGAGTCGCTTCATCCTCGGAAATTCCCGATGCCATTAACGCGCTTGTCGGCCCCACGACTCCAGCCCCGAGAGCAGCGTTTGACAAGATCGTACCCAATGTCCCGGCTGCGATTGCAGGCCCTATGACGGGAATCACTCCTGCCAAAACGCCTAGCCCGATCAAACCACCAATGCTGGCACCAACTACCGCAAAAGTCTAGTGGGCTAATCCCGCACAAACAGTGTGACAGGCTTTTGATCAACCCACTGCAGAATCGTTTGCGATTTTCGTGCCAAGTAATGCCTCCTCGCCGGCTCTTCTTTTTATCGCGGATCTAGCAAGGACTCGTTCTTCGAAGTCGCATCCCAGGAAAGATTCGCGATCGTCATTTATGTGATTTGAGCAGCACGTCCCCGTCATGAGGAGATTCTCGCACCACGCCAACTCCGGGCGCGTAGTACTTGTATTCGACGGTCCCATCGGCCAAGTCCTCCTTGACTTTAACGCATTTTTCAAAGGTTCCCGCTGGCGTCTTCACTGTCTCAGTAATCGACATGACCTCGTTCTTCTCGCCGATCTCGTCCGATACATCTTCCGTTCGCCACTTTTGGCCAACCTTGGGTTTTGCCGCAAATATTACACCCAGTGCTGGAGTGTCTTTGCCGTACAACCAGCTACCGTCATGGCCAATGATTTTCCCGTCTTCATATTCATCCACGTCTTCACCAAAGTAAAAGACCGTACCATTGTCGTCCTGTGCGAAGTAATCGAGAGCGACCTCAACAAGCTTACCATCCTCGTACGCTCGGTCTTCGAAGACGAGAGTCTCGACTATTTGTTCGCCGATCTTAAAGGTCTTATGTATCTGAGGCTTTGCAGTGCGTTCGACTCGTACCTTAGCGCCACCCTCCTTCCCTTCCAAAATATCTTGCTTCGTACTGGACAGCGGGAGATAAGGATTGGTGATGTTTCGCGGGTTGCTGAACGTCACACCTTTTAAGACTTCTTCGCCTCGAGCAACTCGTTCTGCTGCAGCATCAGCAGCATCGTCTGACTTCGTTTCGACTAGCTTGCCGTCTTCGGTGATTACTAGGTCTCGGATGATTCCGTCCTTACCTTTGATCCCCGCTTCGTAAACTGCCTTTCCCTCTATCTTTTTCGGTTCTAAATCGACAGACATTCCGGACGTTCCACCGTTAGCGAGCACCGTATCTTGAACAGCCTTAGGAAGTTCCTCCCACTTCTGCGGTTTGCCAGCAAAGCCAGTATTTCCTATGAAAATAATCATTACCACTAACGCTAATTTCTTGACCATCGCAATTCTCCTTGTAGCGGGCACTTATGTTTGCATTGCCAAACTCGTCATCGCTCGACGATCATCGACAGTGCGAATCTCACGAACTCGGAGTGTACAGTTGAATGATGAGAACAACGTGAGAATGTAAATATTTTTGAGGCGCAAGGCTTGGCTTCTAAGGAACGACCGTCGCAAGTTCAGCCAAGTTGTTCTTTCCTTGGAGAACATTGTCTAAAATTTCATCACTTCCGCGAACAGCACCTTTCGCTTCTTCCGAATTCTCAGTTGAATCGAATAGGGATGCGGTTGCGTAACTGATCATGCGACACACGGAATGCAGGCGGTGCGAAGAATAATCTACACCTGCCTCCTTCAGCCTCTTCCTAACGCTGCTATGGAGTGTCGTCACTCGCCAGTTCCCCACCGCGATCCACCCGCTAAACCCGGCCTTTCGCAGTCTTCGTGTAAATGCCTCGATCAGCTCCCAAGGATTATTTGGGAGGGAACTTATCAGAACGATCGAATAGTTACCCGCCACAATTTTTTTTGCCGTTGCTGCTTCAAGGCTATGGCCAAGTGACCATTCGATATTTGGGTCGAAAATTTCTATCGCGCGAAGGGTTGCATCAGTGCGGTCGCCACCAAGACTGATTCCAAATGCTTTTGTTCTATTGTGCTGAATCGTTCCCTCTACCGAGCTTTCTTGAACTTCTTTACTATCCTTCAGTGCGGACATTGATACGGTTGCGTCCATTATCTTCCAAATCAAACCGTTGTTGCGCTGACAAACTTGGCGATGCACTTCAGACGAGATGGCATTGCTTTTGAGTTCGTGGTCCGCGTGTCTCATACTGCGTATCGCAATTTTGTCGACCAGGAACGGCAAGCCCTTTTTGCTGCAAAGAGATGTTAATAGGGCATCTGCCTCATTAATATCATTAGCCAATAAACGTTGAAAATAGACTAAATGATCAGGCAGCGCCCTAGCATCTCCCAGTAGAAAATCCAACGATCGCAAATACGGAAGATGCCGTCCCAAGGTTGCAAGCATGAGGCTCAAAGGGGTTGCCATCAGCAAACCAAACGGCCCCCATGCCCATGTCCAAAACATGATTGCAATCAGCAACGCAAAAGGATTCATTCCAACGGATTTCCCAAACAGCAGCGGCTCCACCAAATTGCAAGTAATTAGTTCTAACGCCAAATAGACTGCGACAACGGAAATAGGGACGACCCATCCCGGGAGAAAGAGCAGACTCACCGATAGTGGCAGTAGCATTGAAATAAAACTCCCAAGCACAGGCACAAAACGAAACACGAAGGTGACCGCTCCCCAAACTGCTGCATAGGGAACTCCCAATAGAAACAAAGCAATTCCAAAGCAAACCGCAAAACCGAAATTAACAACGACCAGTCCCAAGAGATAGTTGCTCAAACGGCTAGATGTCTCATCGACGATTTTGGTAACATGAGTAAGTTGACTATTGCCAAAAATTGCGAGGAAACGGTTCCGGAGGTCCTCCCGTGAAATGAGCATGAAGACAACGAGTACGATGACAATAACCGCCGACGCGATTGGCTCAACGATCGGCAGAATAATGCTTGGAAGGGAGGTCACCCAGGGCATTGCCGAATTCCCTTCCACCATTGTCACTTTTTGAACATCGTTGGACTCATTTGCAGGATCAGTAACAACCATTTTTCCCAACATCTCATTCGAGATATCAATTATTTGACCGACAGTCGAGTTAGAGCCAGTGCGAAGACTAGCTAATTTCGTTTCGATCTCTTGCCTGTGGTCAGGTAGCTCTGCCACCAAGTGATTCAATTGGGATGCGAGTTGGGCACCCAGAAAAAAAGTTGCGAGAGTGAGTAGGGAAACAATCATTCCCACCGCTAAAATCCGTCCAATGCCATATTTTTCAAGCCAACGAACCACTGGTGTAAGCACAAATGCCAAAATGAAACTTAAGGACAAAGGTGCAAGCAGTGGTTTGCCAAATAGGATAATCGCAATGGTCATACAAAAAATCGCTAGGGCCAAGAATGTTCGAGATAGCGCGTGATTGGCCGAGGCGTTCATGTAGTTGTCATTGGGAGGAAGTGAAAACTGGTGCTGTGAGATAGGATCAAGGTTAAGCCTAAATCGCTTTTTCGCCAAATCCTATTTGCAGGCATCTAGCGTACCAATCGTGTTTTCTCTGCAATTTACACTCCGCTCCGATTGCGTGTCATGTTGGTGATTAAACTAACCACAAACAAAACCAAAAAAAGGAGGAAGAGAATTTTGCCAATCCACGCCGCTTCAGCCGCGATTCCACCGAAACCGAGCACAGCCGCAATGAGTGCCAATACGATAAAAGTGATTGCCCAGTTAAGCATCTTATGCTCCCGCATGGTTAAGACATGTGTTCGAACTACCAGTAATCAAAAGGATTCATTGATACATAGAAGGCAATCGTCGTGCCGTTGAAAGCCAAGAGCTAAAATTTTGTTTCGCAACACGGAGCAAGAATACTTTTGCTCTTTGTTCTGCCAACCAACATCTAGGAATGGTCGTTTATCGATCAATTTTCAAACCACTTCATGCCAGCCAATGGACTTATCAACTTTACGAGTCAAATGGGTTGAATTTTGCAAAAATGAATCAACGTTACGGGAAGCGTAACGAAGTTGTTATGGATGACCGTCGATGTGAAAAAATACGCAACAATATTGTGTTCTGTCGGTTGTCCTTGCACTAGAAAGAACAACTTGATTCCTTTATATTTCGACGAGCGTAAATTCGACGACTCAGTCTAATTGACGATGCTGAGTATTGGTCGAGAGTTGAGACATATCGTGAAGCAACTGCGAAGGAGACAGCAATGGCAAAGAAGGGTCCTGGAAAATCGAAACACCAAATTCACGAGTCCGGCGGAGAAGCGCTTGAAGCAGCTCAAGCACAAAATGCTGGTAGTAACTTCGAGTGGCATTTTGGTCGAGTAACTTGTCTCGGTAACTACTCGATTGCCGGCGGACGAAGTGTTTCGATTGCGTGGGAGGGAGGAGGATCAACCTCTCAGCAAGGTGATATTTCCGAAGATCAATGGGAGATATTCAAGCTCGCATTTATGACCACGGGGCGGATCGCAATTCTCAGCGAACTTCCGAGAGAAGAAGCACTTTATGATTACCGATTCCTGGAAGCGGTAAGATAGGATTTTTTTAAGAAGTGCGCAGACTTGGCCAAAATCACCCCGTAGCCGAAATGGATACGGGGTCGTGAAAGGCGGTCAACGACTTGATCGCGTTGGCCAATTTTAAGCAAGCTAACAGAGCGTTTGCGGCTTCCTCGCCTTTGTTTCCTACGTTCCCACCGCTGCGCTGAATCGCTTGTTCTAGCGAACTGACTGTTAACAAACCGAGTGCTACAGCAACCACACGTGTTCAATTTGACACGTGGATATTCGATGCACCCATTTTCCGACTTGGT
>JAYVPE010000082.1:0-9892 GCA_043757575.1 Pirellula sp. | reverse complement strand
AGCCGCAACGCGTTAGCGTCGGTTCATTCGCCGACAACCGGGGCTAACGCCCATCGGCTAATCATTATTTTTGTAAATTGCATTAAATCAACAGGCCGATAAGCGAGGGCATTCGCGTAGCCCCTCGCTTACGCATTCGGGTTAGGAAAACAATAGTAAACATGGGCATGAACACATATGGAAAAAAATCCAATCTGCTTTAAATCGCACTGCCCAATCAATGTGGCGACGATTCTTGTTCTGTTTCTCGTTGGCATATTGGCACGCAACACTGGCGTGCAAGCGGATACATTTGAGCTCCGTGGAGGTGGAATCATCACCGGTAAACTTATCAATGACCCGGCCAGTAGCGTTCTCAAGATCCGAACCAACGATGGCGTCGATTTGGAAATCGCAAGCAGCAAAATCAAGACGTCTTTGGTCACACTTGAACATGAAAAAGCGTACATGTCCTGGTTGATGGGCAAAGAGGATACGGCCGAATTGCATCGTGCCGTCAGTCTAGATTGTCTCAATCTTTCTCGCGATCCAAAGGCACTTTCGTATGCACACAAGGAACGAGCCGTTGAACTCGATCCCAGTAACGAAAATTGGAGTGCAATTGGATATAGTCAAGACAAACTAACAGGCGAATGGACTCGCCGTGATGTATTGCAAAAGAGAAAGGGCATGGTCAGCCTGCCAGGAAACAAATGGGACACGCCGCAATCCAAAGCGATCGCGGATTTTGACAAAGCGCGGCTAGTTGAAACAAAAAAACTCGAAGGACTTATCGATCAACATTTGCGGAACCTCACTCAACAAGGAGCGATGGGAGCGAAAGCCAAAGAGTTCTTTAGTACTTTAGTTGACCCAGTGGCTATGAAAACTATCTACAATTTGGATAACCGGTTGGCTATCAATAAACTTTACGAATTGCTTAAAAACGATGCCAATAGGTCGGACATGTACATAGATCTTCTAGCTAAAATGCCAGATAATTCAGCCAACCCGGTCTTCGTTAAGATCGCAATGAATTCGACGAATTCGCAGTTGGTCAGTCAAGCCATTGAATTACTGGAAAGAACAGAGGCGAGCCGAGAGTACGCCTTCCAGCAATTTTCGAATGTGATAAGTAACGATAAATCGCCGACAGGGGCAATCGATCGGGCAGGTAGCAACGTGCAATCCTTTGCCGACAAACGAGCCATCCCCATTTTAATCGACAGGCTAGTTTCAATCTTATCTAAGCAAACAGTTATCCCTAATCCCGTAAGCCAAAGTTCAGACGGGAGCGTGTCAGGAGGCTTTGGAGGCCCAAAAACTGTGACGACAAAGGCACTATACAATCATTCAACTGTGCTAAGCGCACTACGCTCACTCGTAGACAACGCTAACTATGAATACAACATCCCTGAGTGGCGTATTTGGTATTCCAATACCTTTGCCAAAACTAATCTGAATCTGCGACGGGACGAGTGAAGGTTGCAGTCCTTGAGTATCTGAGCGGTGGCGGGTTGGTCAAAGACGCGATTTCGCCGCCAGAATCACGACATACGTTCGGCTGTCCTCTGCCGGACGTCACGCCGCGCGAGGCTGAACTCCTCGCCCCCCTGTATCGAGAAGGGTTGTCGATGCTTTCCGCGTTGGCGACCGACCTCTCCTTGTGCGGCCATGAAGTGCATACATGCATGGAACGTATTGCGGCTGCTGATCCATTGGTTGTTTCGCTCTTGAAAAAGTTTAGCGGATTGCAAGTTCACAATGTCGAATTCGATTGGTTGGATCGGTGGATCGAGGTTGCGTTGCAATGTGATCGGACTATTGTCATCGCCCCTGAGATTCATCAACAACTCGAACGAATCGTAAACAAGCTTCGATTGGCAGGAGCAGTTGTCATTGCTTCAACGGCTTCGTTTCTACAAGCCACGAGCGATAAACTCGCAACTGCAGAACTGTTTAAAAAGGCGGGCATTCCACATCCAGAAACCCAATCGTTGACACAGTTCCTATTGTCAACGACTCCACAGGGCGTGTGCGATGCGAGCTTGCCATTAACCTTGAAACGTCGGGACGGAGCAGGCTGTGCTGACATGAAAATTTTCGAAGACCAGCACAAGTTCACCGAGTGGCTGAAATCCCCAGAATCGCAATTTTTAGCGGGCGATGACTGGATCGTTCAACCGTGGCACTCCGGCATACCCGCTAGCCTTGCCCTCCTCGCCGCCGATGACGCTTGGACCGTTCTCGGTGCCGTTGAGCAGCGGATCGCGTTGGCTGCGGAGTCGATCCAGCGTCGGTACTCAGCGGTTTCCTATCTAGGCGGCTCTGGACCTCTCGACTGTGTTTCCATCGAACAATTGGAGCTGTTGGCGTTGAGAGTTCTTGAATCGCTTCCATCAGGTGCTGACGGGTGGATTGGAATCGACTTTTTGATTCCAGATTGGATGCACACGTCTCAAGATCTCGTAGTCATTGAAATCAATCCGCGACTGACGACGAGCTATTTGGGATATCGCAAATGGTATGGCCACACTCTCGCGGACGCCCTCTTAGGAAACTTGAATCGCTCTGAATTGCATCCCAAGTCGATCTGCGAACTTCTTGCGTTCAGTTCTTGGGACTGCAATTCATCTTGAATTGTCTTTCGACAGGTGGAAATTGATACACAAACCGTGTATGTTGGGTGCGCCCGATCAACTTAACCCCGCCAGAGCATTGAACTGCCTATTCATCGAGGAACCTGCCAAATGTCAAAAATGAGTCGACGTGGATTTGTAAAGGGAACTGCCATTGGTGGTGCCGCATTCATGATCTCCGGCACGAAATCATCGGGAAATATCATCGGAGCCAATGATCGAGTCCGCATTGGCGTCGTTGGTACAAACGGTCGCGGCCAAAGCCACATTGATGGCTGGCTGAAGCAGCCGAGCGTGGAATTGGCTTACTTGGTCGATGTTGACCGGGACATTTTGGCGAAGCGTCTGAAGTCGGTTGAGGAAAGGACCGAGGGCAAGTTCGCCACGAAGGGTATCGCGGATGTTCGCAAAGCCCTCGAAGATAAGTCGTTGGACGCTATCTCTGTCGCCACTCCAAACCATTGGCATTCACTCATCACGATTTGGGCAGCCCAGGCTGGAAAGAGTGTCTACGTAGAAAAACCAATGAGCCACGATGTCGTCGAAGGCCGAGTCGCTTGGGAAGCTCAAAAGAAATACAATGTTGTTGTCCAACACGGTACTCAAGGCCGTAGCGATGCAAAGCGAGCTGGTCTTCATGAAGCCATTCAAGCTGGCAAATTCGGCAGGCTGAAAATCTCTTACGGTTATTGCTGCAAGAAACGTGGCTCGATCGGTTTCAAGGAACCCTCGGATCCACCGGCCCAGTTGGATTGGAACCTATGGAAGGGCCCCGCAGTCATCGATCAATACCATGGCAATTTCGTTCACTATAATTGGCATTGGTTCTGGCAAACGGGAAATGGGGATCTAAACAATCAGGGGACTCACCAATTGGATATTGCTCGATGGGCGATAGATAAAGATCAAACGCATCCAATTCGCACCATGGCGATAGGCAATCGTTTCCAATGGAATGATCAAGGCACAACACCCAACACGATGTTTGCTATGGCTGAATACCCAAACGGACAGTTCGTCTACTTCAATGTTCGGAACGTCGATTACGATGGCTACAAGAACCAAGTAGAAAACGAGTACTATTTTGAAGATGGTGGAAAGATACTTGGTTACAAATATTATCCAAAGGGAAGTACCGAAGGTGAGACGCTAGACATTCCAAACGGAACAGTGACTCCAGGTGGAAACTTCGGAGCATTTATTGCAGCAGTTCGAGCAAAGGATCCAAGAATGGCCAATGGAAATGCAATGGATGCGCATTATGGCTGCGTACTCGGGCACTTGATGAACAATTCTTACCGTTTAGGAAGCAAAGTACCGTTCAATGCCAAGGCTGGAAAGTTCGGCGATAACCATGATGCAACAGAACATTTCCACAGATTGCATGACATTATGCGAGATGGCGTTGGAATACCTGAGGACAAGGCCGAATATATCGTCGGGCCAACACTGACATTTGATCCGGACACCGAACGGCACACCGGCGATTGGGCTAACAAAGCGAATGTCCTTCTGAAAGATCCCAACAACGCCGGTTTTCAAGTACCGACCGTAAAAGACGTTTAGGCAAATGACGTTCAAGTCCACTGAAGCTTGTCCCCAATCTCTGTAACCCACCCTAGGATTCACCATGAACTTGAGAGTTTTGATCGTCTGCATTTTCGCAACAGTTGTTTTGTCCACCACGGTCCGAGCGGCGGAATTGGTTCAACTAAATCGAACGGAAAACGCAGTTGCCGTCACTGTGAACGGAAAGGAATTTACGTCGTTTCTCTTTGCAAAGAGTCTACCAAAACCTTATTTTTTTCCCGTGAAGGCAGCGGACAACGCGCTGATCACTCGACCAATCGTTGGCGAGAATTACAAAGGGGACCATCCGCATCACAAAGGCATTTGGGTTTCTGTCGATGAGATCAATGAGATCCAATTCTGGGCCGAGAAGGGCAAAATCGAAAACCGCGGCGTAGAACTTGTCACCGCCCAAGGGAATCCCGCGATCATGCGAGTTACCAATCACTGGCTCAACGAAAAGGGTGGCGATGTCATGATTGAAACCACAACCATCGCGATCTTCCCCAATCGAATGCTTGCTTATGACATCCACTTCAAAATGGTTGGGGGTGATGTGAATTTTCGAGATACCAAAGAAGGGCTTCTAGGTTTTCGTCTAGCGGAATCACAGCGTGAAGACAAAGGGGCCGGAAAGGTAGCTAACGCCGAGGGTAAACAAGGAACAAAAGAATGCTGGGGACAACGATCCGCTTGGGTTGACTATACCGGACCAGTCGATGGCAAAGAATATGGAGTGACCCTCTTTGATCACCCAGGAAACTTTCGACCCAGCCGGTACCATGTTCGGAACTATGGGCTGTTTTCGATAAGCCCCTTTGGTGAATCAGCTTACACGAACGGCAAAGCGCCGGCAGTCAACGATGTGTTTAAGAAGGACAGCGAACTGCGCTTACGCTACGCAATCTATTTTCATGATGGACCGGCGTCTGCGAACGACCTCAACGCATTGGCCACAAAATTCTCGAGTTCCTCACTTTTTCCACCATCGCGAGATAGGTAGGAAAATTGATGGTAGGAAAATCTAAATTCAATATTCGCGTCGGCAATATTCCTACCCCTAATTTTCCTACCCAAAACTCATTCCATGGCAATGTCCTCTGCAATGATAGGCTAGGTAGCCCGCAGTTAGGTGTCTATCTACGATTGGATGCGATAGATGCGTAGATGTGCGTCGGCATGCGCAACGGCAATGCGTTGGTTGTCTACTGCAAGGCTCATTCCGCGACCTTCATTTTTGAGTTTCAACTTAAAGAATTCGTTTGGGACGACTCCCTTCCAATAGTACAGCCAACCCCCACCGCCGCCTCCGGCCAATCCGATCCAAAAACCGTCTGGATGAAAGGCAACTCCCCAAGCTGCACCCCGAGTTTTTTCTTTGGATTCCAAAAGCTGGACGACGGTCCCCTGCCGCCAATCCACAAGGGCTATGGCGATCTCGCCTACACCCGCAAAGGCATTTGTCACATTGGTCATGCCACCAATCGCCAACTGCACTCCATCCGCACGAAATCCGATACATCGTGCACCACCTATATCTGCGCGAAAAGTGGTGTCGTACTTGTGAAGTGCTTCAATCTTAGCAATATCTCGCATGGCAGAATCGTTTAACAAGTCCCAAGCCTTGAGAACGCCTTTAAGATCGCACGAAACTAGGTCCTTGCCATCGGGCGTAAAACTAACGTTGTAAACATGCGATTCGTGCCCTTTTAATTCACGAATGAGTTTTCCATCGTCGACGCTCCAGAGTTTTACCAGTCGATCATTGCCACAGGTTGCGATCGTTGCGCCATCTGGGCTAATCGACAAAGCTCGAATCCAACCTTGATGTGCATCGACAACTCGAATCGCTTCCGGTTTTTCTGCTGCAGCAGGCCACCACGCGAGTCGACCGTCATACCCGCCAGTCACAAGCCAATCGCCCTTAATAGAGACCGCCATGGCACGCACCCAACTATCATGTGCCGTGAACGAAATGGATGTCTTCAGATTGGGATCATAACGGTGTACAAGATTGTCTTCCGCGCCAAAGAATACATATCGGTCTTGTGGATCCCAAATGCAGCTCGTGAGTGGTCGAGTATGTTTGAATTCACTGTCTAGATTTATTTTTTCTGTTTCTGTTTCGGTTGCGTTGGCAGCGGCATTGGTCATGTAAGCAATTCCTTGATGGAGCTCTTGGCGGGATCCGCAATCGGATATTTTCGACCACCGACCTCAAACTCCCCGGTAGAATCGACCCCAACAGCTTGCAGGATTGTGTGAAACAAGTGTCCGTGGTCGACTTCACGATCGACTACCTCTGTTCCATTGTCGTTGGTTTTCCCGATGACGCCGCCAGGCTGAATGCCAGCCCCGCCCAGGAGAACACTCCAGGCCGTCCCCCAGTGATCACGACCATACCTGGAATTGATCTTGGGTGTTCGTCCGAACTCGGACATAACACAAATGAGTGTATCCTCCAGCATACCTCGCTCGGCCAAATCGGATACCAAGGTAGCAAAGGGTAAATCAAACTCACCTAGCTGCTCGATATGAAAGTCAAAATTTTCGTGGTGAGTGTCGTAGTTCGAGTGGTTTACCTGTACGAACGGCACCCCTTTTTCTAGCAGTCGCCGTGCCAACAAGCAATGTTGCCCGAACTCGCTGACGCCATAGCGATCTTGGTCCGATTTAGGTTCTCGCGTGACGTCAAAAACATCACGCGCCGCCAAAAGATCGCGAGCTTGATCGTAAGAATAGGTATACGAATCAGTATCGGCCGTTCTACGTCGTCCGGCAAATCGATCATTTACTTTGGATCGGAATGCATTCCTACGTTGATCGTCTTCGACCGATAGTGATTCGGAGCGAGTCGTGTACTCGGGTGGTTTCCCTTCGTTCATAACAACACTGCTGTACTTGGGGCCAAGGTAGGCCGCTGAGCTATTACCTGACCCTGCACCGCGAATCAAAATGTGACCTGGCAGTGGAAAATTCTCGGGTGTCAGCGACTTGGCGACAACGGCACCCAAATGAGGATAATCGGTCCCCGGAATTCGTTTCCGCCCGGTAGTCATCTCAATTTGGCCTCGACCATGATCACCGTTCTTCGTGTTTAAGCTTCGTATCAATGACAACCGATGCATTTGTTTGGCAGTGTGAGGCAGCAATTCACTGATGTACATCCCTGGAACCGAAGTTGGAATCGCTCGAAAAGGACCGCCAGTATCCGTGTTAGGTTTAGGGTCCCAGGATTCTAATTGGCTCACTCCGCCATGTAAAAACACGTTTAGAATCCGCTTGTGACCGCTCTTTAGTTGAGCCGCGATCGCAGGATTCGAAGTAAGCAGGCTACCGAGTCCTGGGCTCAAGCTTGAGGCAATACCCAACGAGCCCGCAGTCATTCCGCTAAGGAAAGTCCGACGGCTTCTTAAGTGTTCTGCCGATCGGCACGAATACATGCATTTCATTTAGTATCTCCTAACTAATAGTTAAAGCGGAACTCGGTACTCGACAACAGTGCCCAACCCAATTCGCAGATCGATTGTGTTCGACGGTCGCCCGATTGCGATAGGACTTTTGAAATGTCATTGCGTTCTCCATCGCTTGGAGGTCGAGACAAAATGGCAAGGTAAAGCTCGTTGGCAATCTGATCGGTATCGTCCAACGTGCTTAGCCGTTGTGTCAAATTGCTATTGGCGGGCTTAAGTAATCCGTCAATAACAGAACCATTGCCGAAGAACAGCGCTTGATTCACGGTCGCCTGAAAATCCTCGCCAGGAAGTCCTCCATAGAGCCCTACAAACTGATTGACCGTTCCTCGCATCTGTTCTATCAACATGCCATGCATCAGTCGCTCTTCCAAAGCTTTCTTGTCCGATTCCTTTGCATTTTTTAGCTCATCAGGCGGCGTTGTCACGAGCTTATTTCTAGCAGCTTCGATCTGCTGGTCCAAGGAACCAGTCGCGCGCATTGTGCTGACCGCCAATTGTACTGGTGTAAGCGGTTTGAGAGACGCGATTTGATTTCGGTTGGTCCAAAGCTGAACCAGTGACTGCCAGGCGGACTCGGCTTTGGCTTTATCGGTCTCGCGAGCTGTCGCGTAGTCCGCAGCAAGTTCACAAACTGATATCTTTTGCTTGATGGCTTTCAGATCGTAGATGGCATCTTCATAGCTCATGGATGCCGAAAGATAGAGACGCTCTACCGGCTCCAATTCCTCGCGTCGAACTTGTGCGCGAACAGCTTCGTTGATTTCCGATTGAGACTTTTTGAATTCGCGATCCGTGGCTTCATGGCTTGCGGACAAATCCGAGTGCTTTTTCGCAGCCAAGTTGTAAGTCGATGAGAGTTCGGCAGCCCGTGTCTCTAGTTTATTGGCAATCTCCTTCAAGGATTGATCATCTGGTAACTTGCTGAAAGCCTTGGCGCTCGATGTAGCCGCGTCTCTCACGGCAAGCGATTGTTCTTGCAGTTGTGTCGCAGCCTGGGCAGCTAAAACTACTTGAGGCGCCGATTGATCGAATTTCTTTTTAGCTTCGCCTGCCTTCTTCAATAGCGGCGGGATTTTTACGGTAGCAATTTCATGCCGACGAAGAATTTCATCGTAAGCAGCTTTCGAGCTCTTCGATGCGGTTGCGAGTGACTCAACAATCGGCGTCAAACGCTCGCGTTCAATCGAGAGCTGTACCTGGCGCGCGGCAATGTCCCGAAAGTTCACTGTGGCCGGGCTCGGCGCATCGCAGGCCCGTTGGTACGCTCGCGTCAATGCGAACTGGCGAAGCATGGGACGCAACTGAAAATTGTGACTCGCAACTTCGTCCGCAACCAATCGAAGTAATCGTGGGTTCACAGGTGGATTGTCGGTGTGATGCAGATCGATCGGATGGACGATTCCACGCCCGAACATCATCAACCAAAGGCGATTCGCAATGTTACGCCGGAATTGAGGGTTGTTCGACAACACTTTCGAAAGCGCCTGACGGCGACTGAATTTTGGCTTACCTGGATGGTCCTTGGCTGGCTCAATAAAGTAAGCGTCACTACCTATCCTCGTAGGTTCATCCACAAGCGCAGATCCCTTGGGTGGTCTTGGCAAGGCGCTCTCGTGGCCACTTCCTGTAAATACCGAACTGAAGCTTGTATCGCCATCGGCTTGCTCGGATAGCTGCACGACTTTTGATTTAGGATCGGTAAACAAACGGATGCGATGCCAATAAGCAAACAACCCGTAGTAGTCGTCTTGCAAGTAATCCTTTACCAATGGATGGTCATGACACTGAGCACACTGCAGATCCATTCCAAAGGCCAAACGACCTATGTCCCTAGTTACCGCATTCGGTTCAGCGTCACGATTGAGAATGAACTTGGCTGGCACGACGCACTTCGGATCGTCTCCATCCATGAAAATCAGCTCTTGAAAGAGTTGGTCCAGCGGTTTGTCTAAAGCGATCGAATCGATCAAGTAACGCTCCCAATCCTTTATTGCGACTGATTTATCGCTGCGCCGTTCCAAAAGAATAACGTCCAGTTCGATCGCCATATGTCTTACAAAATCCTGGCTCATAATCAGTCGATCGACAACCATCTCGCGTTTGTTGAGTGATCGATCAGCAAGAAATGTATTGACTTGTTCGATAGTCGGGATCGTACCAGCCAAGTCCAAAGTAACGCGACGGAGGAAGTCAGCATCACTGCACAATGAAGCCAAAGGTCCTATCGCA
>JAYVPE010000081.1:0-2688 GCA_043757575.1 Pirellula sp. | reverse complement strand
ATCGTCGTTTCAGGATCGCCAGCGCGGCTTGCGATCGCGCCAATGAACGTTGCGACCGGAGGAATCAATATTTACGATGAACTTCATGAGGTTACGGTTGAACTTGATGGTAAACATCATTCGCACTTCAGTACACCGGATGAAGCCGCCGATTTTGCCGCCGACATCATCGCGGAGCGCGTATGTGTTACGGTCGATTATCTGGGTGACCGTTGTATTGGATCGTCATACTTCCACCTCGACCACGTGGGCGTAACGCGAGAAACTCTCCGGGACTCGCTCGCAGGACTGCGGGGTGGTAACATACGCTCTGAACGATTCCTCTGGTCGGGCCCCGTGAGCAAAAACCGGACGTAACAAAGAAATGCACGCGAGTTGCGGGTCGCGCGTTTCCTGATGGTAAATCACTTGGCCGCAACCGCGTGATTTCAGTCGTGAAGTCCTGGGTTTGCAAGTGGCGGTCGCCACAATTTTTGGAATTCTTTTTTGTTACATGATTTTCATTGGTTTGTTTGTAAAAATTGATGCATCGAATCTCACGAACCGTGCAGGTTAGTTTGGTTTTCGTCGAGAACGCTAGGAATCGAAAAGCATGGCCAGCTATGCTCGAATCTCTGCAAGTTCCAATAGGGAAACTTCGCCAATCGCTTCTTTGATCCGGCCTCGGTCAATCGCTCGTATCTGAAAGACCAGGGCAACAGAGTCTGTCCGCAATCCCGAGCTATCAGTTGCCTTGACTTGTGCTGTCCCAGGAAACCGTAGGGCCGCTATCGCGCTACTAAGTGGAACGAAGATGGTGGTTGGAAGACTCGCGGCATTGCTGTCGTCTTGCAGGATGATGGCTGGTCTCCGTCCAGATTGTTCGCGTCCACCAACATCCGGCAGTTCCACCCAACGAATGTCGCCAATCTTCATTTCTCATCCGATTCGAAAGTTTCCATCCATTTCCATGATTCATCGCTGGCTCTGTCCCAAGCTTCGATTTCAATCCTTAGGCTCGATGGAATTTCTCCAGGCTCAAGCCGGATTTCCACGTGGCTTCCTTCGGTCAAGGGATGACTCGATTGCGGCACTACCACACCGTTGCGAACAATGCCGGGAATACCAATCTGCTGACTCACGCTATTACCTCCAAGTGAACCGAAGACTGCAATGATGCCTTGTATTGTACTCGAAAACGCTGAGCGTGGTCCAACCGACAAACGGATGCAATTAAGCCCTCGGTCAACGAAGCCCATGGGCACTCGACTAAGATCGTTATGGCCAATAGATTGCCTCGTTTGGTGATGCGACCATTTCCAGACGTCTTCATTGGTGGAGCAAACAAGGGTCTTGTGGCCGAAGCTTTTTGCCAGGTCATTGATCCATCCCGACGGTCAGCATGCTTCCATGACAACGAGGTCGACTTTGTTTTTCCTGAAGAGAGTCTGAAGGTAATTCCGTTCGGTAGCGGCGTTGAAGAAGGAATGTTTACGAGTTTTTGAGTCAAAGAAGCAACCCATTGCATCCTGTGGGCGGACCAAAGGCAGCTTGGTTTGCGTCTATCGGATACACCCGCGAAAATTGGGGTGAACTTCGTGACGACCTCTTAGCGATGGCGGTATCATGTGACGACTTTCTTGCCAAACCGTCGCCATATGGTGTAAAATACGAGACCGCAGATGAACTTGGAACGGTTGGCCATAGACCAGGATCGGTTGTTGCGGTCTGGATTGTCGAAGAAAATCTCCCGCCTCGATTGGTTACTGCTTACCCCGGAAATAGCTGATGATCGCTGAACACGCAATGGTTGTATTGAACTGCGATAAACCTTCTTCTGGTCTATATGCCGGGGACGTCGGTGCGGTCGTGCATGTGTATCCTAGCGGTGCTGCATACGAGGTGGAGTTTGTTGACGGCGACGGAACCACAGTTGCTTGCATTACACTAGATTCCAAAGACGTTCGTACTATCGACCGTGGTGAATTATTGCATACTCGTCGTCATGCAGACGGGACGAACAAAATGCTGGACCGAAGCGGCGGTCCAACCGATTCCTGATAGAAGCTTTTTTGGCCATCGCTCGGTCAACATCGGCGTTCGGTGGGGCGCGTGACTTGTAGCAATGGAAGGCTTGCTGACACTGCAATGCGCTGGGTGCTATTTGGCCGTCGATCCGTTCCTCATTGGGATTTTCGTTCAATCCGATCCAATCGCAGGGTGTCGAGATCGAAGGCGATAATCACGGTAGCCGACGCAGACGGTCGTTGATGCTCGCTCGATGGATCACTCACTCCAATCGTCTCGAATCGAGTCGATGAACTGGTTATTAGGTATCATCGCTCTTGTGCATCATCTTATCTAAGAGTTGGGGCAATAAGCTGCGTTCACTGCGTTCCCTTTTGTAGTGCAAACACGTCTGCTAGCGCGCCGGGCAAATCCGGGAAGCAGAAAGTGAAATTTTCTTCTTGCAATCGCTTGGAGATCACATAGCGACCATATAGTGCGAGTTCAGGATCTGTTCGCATTAATAAGGGCGCACCAATTCGGACCATCCACTCAAAGGCGGGCAGGCCAATCGGCATTCGCTCACACCCCCGCGTTACCAATGTGGCTTAGACCATGCAGAACCAAGTGCTCCACAAACTCTGCGGGTTTTTCAATATGCGGGATCAGCAAATGCCCGTCACCACCAGACACGATCACCTC
>JAYVPE010000080.1:0-2691 GCA_043757575.1 Pirellula sp. | reverse complement strand
GAGCAATTCGATGACGAAGTCTGGGCATATGGACGCAAAGCGTTCTCGATCTGGTTTTGGTACTGATTCCCAGCGGTCCGACGATATCCACGATGCGTCCGGGCCACGTTTCGCACCACTGGGCAGCGTGAACAGCACCGAGGAGTCGAAGCTCTTGCCACCAAATTTCTTGGACCAATTCCCAAGCTGAACGCAAATCAATAAATTTCGATTCGCACTCTCCGCTCCGGTTGGCGACATAATCTCAATCTCTCCGTTCGACTTCTGTTCGACTCGCAACTCAGGATTCATCTCAACAAACTCGTCGAAAGATTCCGTCACCCGAAAAGATGGAGGAAAGTACCAATACGGAACAGGTTCTTCGCCAATTTTGGACTTTGAGCTAGGGTTCATACCGTTTCTCCATTGGCATTGCGTAGGCACATAGGCATAGCATAGGCACAATCAATCAGTAAATCAATGTTCCGAAGGCTAGAGCATTATCCTGCCATAGTTTACTAGACCCACTAATGCTCCATTGCCGGATCCCATTCCCAGATTGTTCGGTAAGCACCAATCGATTCAAAAAAATCAATCATGTTGGCATAGAACTCATTAATTGCCAAAGTCGCGCTGTCGCCAATCACAATCAGCTTTCGCTTCGCTCTCGTTAACGCCACGTTCATCCTGCGTGTGTCTCCCAGGAAACCAATTTCGGCGATTGCATTGGAGCGAACCAGGGTGATTAAGATCGCTTCCTTTTCCCGGCCTTGGAATCCGTCCACGGTATCAATTTCAATCGCCTTGAAGGGGCAATTCTGCCTAAGCCAGCGGACCTGGGCAGCGTAAGGGGCAATGATGGCTACATCTTTGGGGGCGATGCCTGTGCTGCACAACTCGCGAACTTGCTGTAGTATCCATCTGGCTTCCTGGACATTGAACCGGCTTTCGCCATCGATTTCCTGTTCTTCTTCCCAGCCAGCACCGGCAGTGTCGACGAATGTTACTGGCGACTGAAGCATCTCAAGGTGTGGCGGGGCGACCAAATCCGTCAGCAGATGATTTCTAACCGTTTCATCCGCTTGGAGACTCCCGCCATAAAAGCACTTCGACGAATACTCCATTATGTCTTCATGCATTCGATACTGCACGCTTAACTGCTTCGTAATTCTATCTCCGTAAGTTTCAACTAACCGTTCCATAAGACTAACTGCAAACCCCTGTGCAGAGGCTTCGGAGGAAATGATCGTTGGTGGTAGTTGGCAGTGATCGCCTGCAAGTACAATTCTGTCGGCCCGCAGGACAACGGGCCAGCTTCCTGGTTCGGTACTTTGGCAGGCTTCATCGATCACCGCCAAACCAAAATCACGGCCCCCAAGAACATCAGGATCGAAGTTAGTCGTCGCGCAAATCACGTCCGCTCGATCAAGAATACTGGCAACGATTTGCCTCTCGTAAACTCTTGCGTCGTCCCGTAATCGTCGAGACTCTTGGCGAAGATCGCTGCGTTCACCAGGCATGGGTTTGGCTCTCGTAAACTTGCTGGCTTTCCTTGCTGCTTTCTCGGCTTCACGCATCATTTCGCCAACCACTTTCATGGCTGGATCCGCCTCCACCAAAGCATCGAGCGTGTAGGGCTGCAATTCTTCTTGGACACGCGCCGGATGTCCAATCCGGACGACACGAATCCGATTCGCAACCAGTTTTTCCAGCAAATTGTCGACTCCTGTATTGCTGGGAGCACAAGCCAGCACCTTGGACCCTCGCAAGACCGTTTGCCGAATTAATTCGACGACCGTTGTCGTTTTGCCGGTTCCTGGCGGCCCATGGATAATCGCAATATCGCGTGCCGACATTGCAAACTCGATCGCTTGTCGCTGCGATGCATTGAAATGCGGTTCCATGTCGAGGGCCAATGGGGCATCAAATCGAGGTTCTCTCGCCCCGAGTAGAATATCCCGCAACTGCGCTACTCGACTTCTTGCATTTTGCACAGAGTTCAAAGCAGTTAGCTGTCGACTGCGAGTGATCTCGTCCGTGGAGAGGTCCAATCTAAACCGGTCTCCCTCAGGCCATTCGTCAAACGCAACCTCGATACAGCCAATGACTTTGCCACAAACAATTCCGTATCCACAATCCCCGTCTGTCAACTCCTCTGAAGCAATAACGGGTGAACCGACACGGAAACGATTCCAAGGCAAATCAAGGGTTCGATTGCGTTTTGAAAAAGTCACCAGGAATCGACCGCCGAGCCCCATCCGATGATCCGAAATTACAAGATCGACCAGGGTGTCGCCACGCGCTTCTACGTTTTTTTGCGATCGAACCTTTCGCCGCTCAATCATTCGCTTCCGCTCGGCATCGGATTCCATGTCTAGCCATACGCGGAGTTGTTTGAAATGCTCTTCGAGTGGTTTCGGCATTGATTGTTTTAGCTATCTCGGAATTCTCGGCGTCTGCCTTATCAACGGGGGAATTGTAGCGTTCCTCAACTTGTTGCCACAGCCCGAAATTGGCAGAGCACATCAGGAGCTGTTTGGTTGGTATACTAGTAGCCAGTACACGGACCTACGTTCCCTTTCCCTTACGTTCGAAGGAATTATCGTGACAATGTTGATCAAATCCTTTCTCTCTACCGTCGGAATTTTCTTGATTGCAGGAACAGCAGCGTTGGCTCAGTCGCCATCAGGAAGCAAGCTCTACGAATTGCGA
>JAYVPE010000079.1:0-2698 GCA_043757575.1 Pirellula sp. | reverse complement strand
CTCAAGTCTCAACCATGATTCGATCCTACTTCGGTCTCACCGAAAATCCGTTCGCATTACGCGATATCCAACTGTTACCCCATCAGCAAGAAATCCACGACACGCTCCGTGTTCACTGCCAACAAGGGGGCCTGTGCCTAGTCGTTGGCAGGCCCGGCACTGGCAAGACGGTGATCAAAGAATCACTCAAGAAGCTGCCGGAAAAAGAACATCTGGTCGCAACAGTCGCTCGTACTCTGCACACTTATACCAACACAGTGAAAATTCTATGCGAAGCGTTCCGCATTGAGTTCGAGAGTTCGGCGTTCAAGTGCGAACGCAAACTAATCCAGGAGGCATTCAGCCTCAATCGCAGCGGCAAGATGTTGGTGACCATCATCGACGACGCTCATCTGATGGAGATGGAAACCCTTCGCAAGCTCAGGCTATTGCTAGAGGATTTTCCTAAGAACCACAATCTGATCTTGATCGGGCAAGTCGAGTTGCTCTCGAACCTGGACTTGGCCATCCATCAGGATATCAAAAGCCGCGTCACGTACTCGGTCGTGACCAAGCGGCTCCATGATGACGCGATTCGTGAGTTTATCCATCGTGAACTGGAGCGTCTGGGTTTGGCTCACAGTACGTTCACCAGCGGCGCGACCGAGCTGATCCTTCGCACATCCGATGGAGTACTTCGTCGGTGCCGCAATCTGTGCTTGTCGGCGATGCTCGAAGCCGTGCGAGCTTCTACCGGACGAACGATCGACATCGACATTGTCAATCGAGTCTTGCTCCAACCGCACTGGCAAACCCAAGTTGACCTGACCGATTTCTAGTACCCATTTTGTACCGTTACACCTTTCACAAAGATTGGAGTTTGATATGATCACAAGAGAATTGCTTTGGGCGATAAGAAACGACTTGCCGATGAAGTTGACGATTCAGCGGCTAGGTAATTTCGGTCCGATCGCCAAACAGAGCGATGGTTATTTTCGCTTTCAGTGTCCCAACTGTAGGGAACTTCGAGCGACAGTGAATCCGAGCAATAACCTTGCACATTGCTTCAGTTGCGGCAAGAATTTCAACAGCATCGACTTGATGATGATTCAAGGCCATGACTTCTTACCGGCCGTGGGTATCCTAGAGAACTGGTTACTGCAGTACCGGCGCGACCTTGGCCGTAGTACCCCTTCGGAGCAATCTGCCGGCAAATAGCAATTCTCCGTCCTGACAACGACCATGTAAGTGCGATCGCTTGACTGAAGTGATCGCACTTTTTTTATGGTCACGCCGGAGCCAGGATTCACTATCCAAGACTGAACTCGGCCAGCGGAATCGGATTAGAATAGAGGATCGACTCCCAAGTCGACAAAGGTACGAACACAATTCGGTCATTGACCAATGGGTTCATTGATCGGTTCGCGACCGCCTCTCCAGAATTCATATCAATTCGGCCAACACCTCGAAAAAGACCCCTAAATCTCTACCGTCACAATTCGGCCAAAAATGCGACCACAATTCGGCCCGTAACAGGTATCACGCAGGTGGACATGGCAGAGAAGCTTGGGCTCGCCCAAACAATGGTCTCGCGAATTGAACGCGGTGAAGCTCGCTTGCATGGCGAACTTATCATTCGATTCGTAAAGATCTTTGGGATTTCCTCCGACGAACTGCTTGGAATCAAGACCAAGAGTGACACAGAAATCATGGTGCCAAGACGCTGGGTCAAGCGAATGGGACGAATAGACGAACTACCCAAACGGGACCAAGACGCATTGGCCCGTATCATCGACGCGTTCCTCGAACGACAGAACAAGAAGGCTTCCTAACGCGGTTCCGTCAAACGTTCTCGTTTGGATCGTTAGTCGAAACGCTCGCAATCAGCGGTAACCGCCTCAGCGCCAGCCTTCGCTCTGTCATAGTTACCGCAACTCCTACGGATAACTCGCCGTGAATCGTTTCGTCAATCTGCTGAATGAATTTTGCTACGCGATCCCCCTTCATTCCCTCTACTCTGATGCGCACAACTGACGGAGTTGTTGCGTTCGAATGGGCGAGCAACGCATGGAAGTCAGCGTCGAGAGTAACGACTACCCAGCCATTGTCTCGTCCTGCCTCAAGGATCTTTGAATCGGATGCTTGAGCCATTCCGAGATTGCCAACATGCTCCGACTCAATGCCAAGCTCTCGAAGATACTCCACAGTTGAACGAGGAAGTCCCTGATCAAGTAAATACTTCATCCAACGACATGTAGTTCGAGAACTTTGTCATCCAGATTTGCTGCCGCATAGGACAAGGCTTGGCGAATGTCCTCGTCCTCAAGCTCAGGGTATTCCCGCTTCAAGTCAAGGCGATCCGGATACAAAGCCAAGGCTTCTAAGACTCGCCGTACCGTTATTCTCATTTTTCGAACACATGGCTGGCCATTCATGACAGCGGGGTCAATGGTAATTCGATCGAGATGAACCATGTAGAAAGTCCCAAGAAAAATGAAGCACTAAACCCTATAAGTATCATCATAACAGAACGCACCCATCGAATTCGATCCCAATCGCCAAATTTTCCGTAGGCGCCAACACTGTAAAGCGTTCAAGAACGGACCAATGTTCCTCATGTTTCCGCTGCCTTTCCCTGCGCCGGAACATGTATCTCCATGCGCTCCGCTATCGCTGCGCCGGGGTGAGAGATACACGTTCCGGCTCCAGTCAGTCCGCT
>JAYVPE010000078.1:0-10008 GCA_043757575.1 Pirellula sp. | reverse complement strand
TTTTATTTAACCGCAGAGGTCGCGGAGGGACGCAGAGTCAGATCGTCATTAAACAAATCTCTGCGGAACTCTGCGTTCTCAGCGGTTAGTTATCCTTGGTAATTGTTTCGGCCTGAATGGGCTCGCAGACTGTATACTCCTATTTGGCTTCCGTGCTTGCGGGTAAGGTGTTGTCAACTAACAACTTATACGCAGCCTGGACCACTTTAGTTTGCATTTGAATGAATAATCCGCGCTAGCGCATTGAGGCTCAAAATTTACAAAGTAAGTGGCACCGGGCACCAGCCCTGAGCCTGAATTCGCTGGCAATTTGGCTTGATACGGTTCAACCGTGTTGAGTCGGTTTTTCAACAATAGAACACTTTATTTGGGACCGTTTTTCATGGGCTTAGCCAGGGCCGCTGTGCATCTGTTAATGACCGAAGCTTCCAGGCGATCGTTCCATGGTTCCGTGGTTACTCTTGGGAGACAGCACGTCTATGTGACCGCCCAAGAGACAATCGCCATGGCCGCCGAACACGGTGTCCGACTTGTTCCGATTCCAGCCGAATTGCATAGTGAACCAACTCTGGCAAAGCGTGGATTTGTTTCAGACGATTGGCTGTTCAAAAGTTTGGGTTTTGTCGAAATCGTTCGGGTCGATTACTCCGACTACGAATCGTCGGAGGTTATCTTCGATTTGAACAGTACCGAAACGCCTCCGGAACTCCAAAACAGGTTCGATCTCGTTCTAGATAGTGGAACTTTGGAGCATGTCTTCGACTTTGCGGCCGGACTGCGGCATTGCGTTCGAATGGTTCGGTCGGGTGGCCGAGTTATTCACTTAACTCCATCCTCGAATTGCGTGGAGCATGGTTTTTTCAGTGTTTCTCCCACGTTGTATGTCGACTTTTATGAGGCTTCAGGGTTTGAAGTCAATCGCGTTTGGTTGTGTGAAATCCCAATCGATTTGCCCCGCGGAGTTTGGCACACATACGACTACGCCAATGCGTCGGAACGATTTATTTCGCTTGGACAACTAAACGGCAAAATCTGGTTTTCATTTTCTGTTTCTACCGCTGGGCAGACCGTAACACCCAGGATTCCTCAGCAATGGATTTACACTCAGACATGGTCCAAAGCTGCTTCCGCAGGGACTGCAAACACTTCGGATTCCTCTGGGAACGATTCGCTCTATTTCGAAGAAGGGTCTCGCAGCCAGTCGTTGGTTAGTAAGTTACGGCGTTTCCCGTTTCTTCAGTCTATGGCGATAAATAGGGTACTTCGATGGCGCAAATGGATTCATCAGACTCGCGTGCGAAATAAAAAACTCCCATATCCTTATGTCGGGAAATTTTGATCCCCCATGCGTATTGCAATCGTTGCGCTCAATGCTCTTCCCGCGATTGAACCAAGCCAAGGTCGCCGGATTGGCGGTCTAGAAACATTTGCATGGAATTTGGCGAGAGGGTTAGCTCAAGACGAGGCGGATCAAATATTTTTTTTGGTTCGAAGCGAACAACCAAAAGGGTCTCGCGTGTACGAAAAAGTGCACGTCGACTTCATTCATGAGCCCCTTCGAGCGATACGCCAAAGTGTTTCCAAAGCCCTAGAAATCGATTCCTCGAAAAAACTGCTGCGCATCAAGAATTGGGACCTAACCCTAGCTTGGAAGATTCCGACATTGGCCATTCGGAATTTTTTCCCCCCTCGCTATTCTGAGGAAAAAGCGATCTCGTTGGCGATCAACCGATTTGCTCCCGAACTCCTATTAACGCTCGGTGTCAATCAAACCTCAGCGAGCCTCGGCGAAATCGCACAGGCCCTAGGAATTCCGATCGTACTTTGGCTGCAATCCAACGCTGATTTAGCGACAGAGCTTTTCGAAAGTGATCAATTTGTGGATCGTTATGGTGTTCGAAGCGAACATGCTCAGCGGTGCATTCGACTGTGTCGAAACATAATTTGCCAAACCGAAACGCAACGATTGCTGCTTCAGCAAATCGAGCCCAAATTTCCGAATACGTTATCGCAACCGATTCGTGCAACGTGCATCCCGAATCCCATCGAAACGAAAGTATTCCATCCAGGCGATTCACCTTTTCATGAGCGTCGTGGCGTCTTATGGATCGGTCGAGCAGATCGATTTCACAAACGTCCGCTCATTGCCATTGAGATCGCCAAGCGTTGTCCTAATATATCATTTTGCATGATCGTCAATCCCGGCGACGACGATGTTTATCAAGAAATCAACAATACGAAGCCGCCAAACGTTACTTTGATTGACTTCGTCCCTTCATCTGAAATACCGGAGCGCATGCGAAAAGCTTGGATATTTTTATCAACGGGATCCGCAGCGTATGAAGGCTTTCCTAATGTTCTCCTAGAGGCATCCGCAAGTGGAACTCCAATCGTATCGCTCGAGGATTTTGACGGATTTCTAAGTCGTTCCCAGGGAGGACTTTCCAGCGATGGAAATCTAGATATCCTAGTTCAAATTATGCATCGATTGTATGAGTCGCCATCAGAATGGAGCGAACTCGGAAGTTCGGCAATCGAGTATGTCCGCAATTATCACGATCTAGCAACCATCGTGGAGAGATTCCGCAACGAGGCAGTACTCGCGGCGGTTGTGCGCTAGCTGTCTCGCTTCGACGCGTTCAAAACCCCACGACCTTACGCGTGCAATGTGCTGCGGGATCTCTTTGGCATGTTCCCATGTTGATAGCTTGATCGTCAGAATCAAACCGCGAAACTTCGACGTCGGATAAGTCACGATCGCCTCGACGGTGTCGAGAGTGTAGTTCGGTGCTACGTTCGCATCGCATATCAAATAGCGAAATGACTTGAACAGTCGGCGTTTCACTTGTTGAGACTTCGAACGCCAATGTTCGAAACGTGGATTGCCCACAATGGATTCGTCCATGTCGGCCGGATCAATTCCCACCACCTGAGCGCCCAGATCGAGGAGTCGTTGGCAAGCCCCGCCAGGTGACGAACCGATTTCGACGACGCGATCACCTGCGTGCAAAGGTAATCGACTCCACGGAATCGCCTCGGCAATTTTCAGGTAGGCTCGACTGATCATATTATCGGGTATTGCGACTGCGTAAACTCCACCCGGCCAGCCGTCGACTTCGGTCTGGACGGGTTTGGCTGCAACCCACCATCGGTTGGGTTCCAAGAGGATGACTTCTAGAAGTTTTTTCCCCACACTTGCGATCGTGTTGATGCTGTGGCTTCGCGGATCGTTGCGTTCTGAAAGCGACTTTCGGAACTGGTCTGCAATCGAGTCGGCCAGCAGCGATCGGCCAGGCTCGAAACCGTTCCAGCCGGGCTGCGCGACGTCTCGTTGCCAAATGTGCAAGCATTCCCAATCGGCTGCGAGATATTTTTCTAGGATCTGCTCAATGAGTTCGGTGGAGTTGTCGCCATCGAACTTGCCCAACGCATGCCCGCATGCCCGGATCAGCGGCGACTGCGGAAGAGGCCGCGACCAGGCGGGCGTGTCCAAATCGGATTTGAGAGTGACGAAACCTTTCTGTGAAAAGGCCAATCGATATGGCCCATCGGGTTCACAGAGCTGGGCTTTGATGGTTGCTTCCGCACCGTGCTGGCACGAAAAGTAGATATATGGGCTGTGGAGCGATGGAGTCATTGAGTGGACGAGAGGCTGGCGAACGTGTTCGGCGGTTTCTAATAGCTGATAGTGAGAATAGTCGAAAAATGCAGCTAAGGAAGAATGTCACTCGCTTTGGTTTAAACTTATTCCCAGGGCGCTTGCGGTCTGTTGATTTAATGTGATTGTCAAAATTAGTAATTAGCCGGTGGGCGTTAGTCCCGGTTGTTGGCGAGTAAACCGACGCTAACGCGTTGCGGCTAATTAAATCAACAAGCCGCTTGCCGCGTTCCAAAACCATGACGTTGCAAAGGCGGCTAGGATTCGCTACCAGCATTTATCCCTGAAAAGACATTAATAATGACAGTTTGGCAGTGGACGATTCCGCATGGTTTAGCCTATAAATAGTCACTAGACAAAGAGGCGCGGAGCAGGATTCCCTAGCTTTCCTGTTCAATATTCCACGTAGAAGATGCTTGAAGGAATCACTTAACCGAACTTTATGGCCAAAAAAGAAGAAGCATTCGAAGTCGAAGGAACGGTCACGCAAGCACTAGCGAACACACGGTTTCGTGTTCAATTGGAAACGGGATCTGAGGTATTGGCTCACGTCGCAGGCAAGATGCGCAAGAACTTCATTCGTATTGTGCCCGGAGACAAAGTGCGTGTTGAGCTGTCACCGTATGATCTGACAAAAGGTCGCATTGTTTTTCGAGAGCGATAAGCTTAGGTTTTCAGTGATCGCTGGCAGGCTGCTTATTGGCTGCCGAAAAGCTCTATCTACGTTGTCGAACGAATCGTCTATAGTTAGCCGGTAATTCGTCGGCAATCCGCCAATTTTTGCCAAGGATTGGCATACCGCCGCGAATTGTTCTAGCTTAAAGTTCAGTCAATTCTGAGTTTATCAGTTCCGAGTCAATGGAGTTTTGTTCATGAAATTTAGATGGTTATCTGCAGCGGTATGTACTGCCACCCTCGGGTTGGCGACTTTGAATTCACCAGACCAATGCTATGCACAGGGTTCCAAGCCAAAAGCAGCTCCAGCGGCCGTTGTAGACGAAACCGATGATGAAGCCGTTGTAGTCGTCGCAATTAGCGCGATTGATTCCCTTATTCCCAACGTTCAGCACATAGCACGTATGGTCGGTGCCGGGGCAGCGTCGGGTGGTATCTCCACTATTTTGAATCAATATGCGGGTGGACTTGATCGGACTCGCCCGTTCGGTGTTTTTTTGAACCTCGATGAAAACGGACAACCTGCACCGATAGGCTGCTTGCCGATCGAGGATCTAAAACAATTCTTCGACCAGCTAAGCGTTTTCGGTGAGGCAAACGAGCTGGGGGACGATCTGTACGAATTTAATTTCGGCAATCCGATCTACGCAAAAAAGCTCGGCAAATGGCTTTATGTTGCACAGTCCGAGGACGCACTCTCGGATCTTTCCGAAACCATGGGGGATGTCCTGCCCAAGATGATTAAAAAGTACGACGTTCTAATTCAAGTCAATCCGCAGAACATACCGGATGATGTTATCGACTTCGTCGTCGGTCAAATGCAAGACGGACTGGCTCGGGGAATGGCCGCACAAGGTGGAAACCTCGACGCCGAAGATGCAGAATCGGCTCGTGTGACCTCCGAACAAATGATTGATCAAATGCAAGAAGGCATCGAAGGAACGGAAAAGCTCGTGATTGGCTTGGCTGTTAACAAGCAGGAGAAGCGGACCATTTTGGACTTCGGCTCCCAGTTCATGGCCGATTCCAAATATGCCAAGCAAATGGAAAAGATGAAGGCGAGCAAGACAACGGTCGCCGGTATTCCTCAGGAGGGTTCCATGATGGTATTGCAATCGTTCCAGCTCGTTGCTCCTGAAGAAATCGAGCAACTGAATAAGACTCTCGATGCATCGCTCAAGACAGCGTACAAGTCCATCGACGAAGGTGCCAAGAATTCAGCATCGGCTTCAAAGGCTAAAGAGCTTATCGAAAAAGCTGTCGATATCTTGATGGAGAGCGCCAAGCTCGGGAAAATGGAATCCGCCATCGACGTTAGTGTCGAAAGCGCATTGAACATCGTTGTTAGTGTTTCGATTGCCGATGGAGCGAAAATCGAAGCCCTCGCAAGTGAAGTCTCGGCCGAACTAGCTAAGGAAAAATCACCAGTCCAGCTCAAGATCAATACGGGCAAGTATGCTGGTTTCAATCTCCACAATTTAGCGATCGCCTTGCCACCCAACGCGGCCGAAGCTGCAAAGAGGGTGTTTGGTAGCTCCGTCACAATGGCGATTGCAACCGGTCCCAAAACCGTCCACATCGCTGTTGGCAAGAACTGTGATGCCAGCGTTAAGAGCGCAATTGATCGAGCCGCATCCAAGCCCACCGCGCCAGCGGAAATGGTCAAGTTGCGATTGGTTTTGTCCCAATTGTTGAATTACGTCCAATCCATTGAGCCAACGCCCATTTCCGAAGCAATGCTCAACGCTGCTTCCGCAGGAAACGATCGCATCCTAATCGATAGCCAGTCGATTGAACGCGGTATGGTCGTTCGCTTGTCATTGGAAGATGGCGTAGTCAAAGCCATTGCGGCTGGTGTAAAGGCTGGTCAATCGGCCGGTGGTTTCTAACACGTCGATAGCCTTGGTTCCGTATTAGTCGGTAATACTTCCTGTTCTATCCCGATAGGGATTGCAGCTATTAGCCGGGGGTCGCGGAGCGCACCCCCGGAAGAAGTTTCGTACCGTGCGTGCCGACCCTGAGAGGATCGCAGAATCTTTGACTCATTCAGGGTCATTCGCTTGTCATTTCGTTCCCCGGGGGTGCGCCTCTTCGCGGCGACCCCCGGCTAATGGAGCCTGCGGACTTAGTAGCCTGGTGCGTATAATGGCGGTAGGCTCTATCTTTTGAGGGGGAAAACGCATGTTGACGGATATGTCTTGGCGATTTGATCTCGATGAGCATGACTGGAAGTTTTATGACCAGTTGTTGCCGCAGGAACATCCACTCCTTGACGCGGTGGAAAAAATTGATTGGGATGCTTTTATTCCCGATCTTGAGGCTTTCTACTGCCGTGATAAAGGACAGCCCGCCTTTCCGCCGCTCCTAATGTTCAAGTTGGAGTTCCTTCGCTATTTCTGCCGACTCTCAGATCGCGAAGTCATCACCCGTTCACAATCCGATGTGGTTTTTCGAGTTTTTCTGCAGATCCCCGTCCGCTGCCGCTTACCGGATGCGAGCTTGCTAACCAAATTTCGTGGACGCCTAGGAGTTCAAGGGTTTAAGAACTTGTTCAATCGCTTAGTCGCGTGCGCTCGCCAGGCTAACTTGATTCGCGATCGCTTGCGGCTCAAGGACGGGAGCCATGTGATCGCTAATATTGCTGTCCCGTCGACGCTGACACTTGTCGCTCAGTTGCGAGATAAGCTAATTGCCTCGATTGGCTACATTGATTCCGAATCGGCCGCTGGATTCCAGATCGAAGCCGATCGTATTCGTGAAGAAACAGCTTCCGCAACGCCCGATATCAGACTCGAGACTCGTATTAAGCAGATTCAGGATATCCTGCACTGGATTGCTAAGCAGACGCGACCGTCTGAGGCGGATGCTAATCGGGCTTGGGAGAGGCTTGGGCAAGTCCAGCAACTAGCCGAAAAAATCTTGGATGACCAAGCCCATCCTGAGAAAGGTAGGCGGACGCTAAGTGTCGTTGACCAAGATGCTCGCAAAGGCAAACACCATGTCTGGTATAACGGGTTTGTTATTGACGTCATGATGGACGCCGATAGCCAACTCATTACTGCCTTGGAAGTGCTCGAAGCTGGTGGTGACGAAGCTAAGGATGCAGTGAACTTGGTAATTCAAGAGCAAGCCGCGCATGGTAATCACATCAAGCAGCTATCCATCGACGGAGCTGGATTCAACGGTGCAATGCTTCGGACCCTCGAGGATCCAGATGGATTGAACGTCGATGTATACACACCGCCAGCTGCAAGACCCGAGAGCGATCTATTTCCAAGCTCAGCCTTCCAGTTTACCGAGGATTCAAAAGCTGTAATCTGTCCAGCAGGTGAAACGTCTTGCTACTCGCAAGTCCGCGATGAAGGTGGGAGTGTGCTTTATCGTTTCAAGCAAGGGCAATGCGTTCGTTGCCCGCTTTTGGCACAATGCAAGACAACCAAGCTGGAAGGTGTTTACGGTCGTAGCGTAACCAAAAACAAATACGAAGTGGAATACGAACGTGCGCGAGTTAAGTCGCAGACAGCGGAGTACGCGGCGATTCGTCAGGAGCATCCGGCCATTGAACGTAAGCCGAATGAGATTCTAAACCACCATCGCGGCCGTCGTGCACGGTACTGGGGAATAGAGAAAGTGAGACAGCAGGAGACGATGACTTGCATCGCAATCAATGTAAAAAGGATTTTGAAACTAGTGATAGGAGAAGTTTGCTTTGGATAGCGATAAATAGGCGAAATACGTCGTTATAGCGATAAAAACACAGCCATAACGGCCCTCTGTCCATTGGATATCTTGAGCTCCATCAACAAGATGAGCAAAAATCAAAAAATCGAGTTCCAACCAATACGCCGATTCTACGAAACGCTACTAAGTCCGCAGGCTCTAATGGCTACAATCCCTATCGGGATAGACGAGGAAGTATTACCAAATGAAATGGATACGCAGACCCAAAATCCGACAATGCAGTCGTCCAGATTGAATCGGCTCCTAGTCCAATTTCAACTCCAAGTTCCTGTTGCTTTCCTTAACCTCAAAGGTATAGGTAGAAGTGCCTTGAGCATACTTCTTGCAAACGACAGCATAGTCTGCATCGTCGCTCGACTTTCCGCCCATCATTGCTGCTGGGTCAGAACAAGTAACGGTATATTTGCCAGGCATCACTCCGCCTGCGGCACCAATTTTCAGTTCGAATTTACCATCTTTATCGGTAGAACTTGAACTTGCAGGCTGTGTTTTTGGGTCAGCAGGCATGAAGGTCAAGTAAAGGTTTGCAACTGGTTTACCTTTGTGTGTAACCGTACCTTTTATTTGCTTTAGATCCTCGCCTCCACAACCAGTGAATAACAAAGCCATAAGAATAGTTGGGAATAATAATCGTTGGATCATGAATCAATTCCAGTTGATTTCGGGAATAGAAGAAGCGCACCGAAGAGTTCGATGCGCTTGAACATTGGGAACAAAAAAGCTTAGTTTTCGATCTGGCTTATTTCACTGCCGTCACGGGTGAACAGATACCGCCACGGTGCCATTGCGATCGATTGCGAAATGAAACGAACACTGCAGTCGGCATTGGCTGTTTGAATTCCACCTGTGTGATAGCTGCGAGTTGCTCGTCCAGTGAGACCAAAGCCAGCAGGAGCAGGTGCAGGGTAAATCGAGCTTCCACTTTTCGACGCTTGAAGAACTGGGTCCATGTTCGGCGGGTAAAGTTGAGTTCCCTGGTTGCACATCGCTAAGCCTTGGGACTGGTGATTCGTCCACATGAAGGGATTGACCGGGAACGGAAACTTAGGAATTACCGAAGCTTGCTCAAGAACCATAAACGTATTAGAAAGTCCGTCGGTAACTTGGGCCAATTTAACGTAGCTTTGCTTATGCGCGATTCCGTTTGCCGTTAGTGCTCTTTCCGGGCAGCATGAAGACATTATCGAACCACCTTGATACGGTACCGGATCACCGGCTGCATTCTGACCCTGACCAGCGTTGAGTGCATAATCTTTGTACTGGCCGGTGGCATAGGATTGGGGTGTGCTTGGGCAGGCAAACGACGGAGGCATCGATTGAGAAACAACTTTGTTTACCGCTGCAAAAGCAGTAGTATCCGGACCTCGATCGTAAAACCATGCATCCGCACGTTCCGCAACGTAGGGGCGCTTGTTGAAATCGATTTGGCTGTAGATATTGCCAGCTTCCATGTAAGGCAAAAGATACGCAGACCAGCTCCACATACCATTGAAAAACTGTCCATCGCCTTGGCCGTTACCGCCCGAACTGCGGTCCGCACCGGTATTGGTTGGAGACCAGCCTGTCACCCCCGCAGGCAACTTTTTGTACGTGCTTTCATAGTTAGCGAGAGCTAACGCAAGGTTGTGAATGTTATTGCCGCATTGCATTCTGCGAGCTGCTTCGCGAGCTGCCTGAACTGCTGGCAAAAGTAACCCAACCAAAATACCAATAATAGCGATTACAACAAGCAACTCCACTAATGTGAAGCCTTGATTGGTAAAGCGAGAACGCGTTCTTTTCATAACCATAACTCCCAAAAATGAATTAAATGAATTCCAGACGCGATTGGCGGCTCTGGCAGCGTAAAACCTACGCAAAGGAACATTATCCAGCATCCAAGATCAAAAGTCAACATGAAATAAAAGTTGGGTTGGGACTGCCTATAAAAAACA
>JAYVPE010000077.1:0-2702 GCA_043757575.1 Pirellula sp. | reverse complement strand
TGATATTTCGCAAATTGAAAGCGTTGAACGTCCCGCTAAGGACGCACTTCTTTACGTGGATTTTTTGTCGCAGCACCAGCAGTCGTCGTTTTGCAACGGGTTACTGGTGGTTCCCGTCCCAACGAAACGGCTGATCACTCTGGATGGCATCCATTTCGTGACAATAATGGTGTCAGTGGCCACGCATTTATGTCATCGCTTCCATTTGTAACCGCAGCCAAAATGACCGACGATCCGTTGAAAAAGTCGGTGTGGTATTTAGGTTCTACGATTGGGCCTCTTTCTCGCATGAACGACAACGCTCACTATCCTTCACAAGTCGGAATAGGATGGGCGATGGCTTTTGTGGCTGCTTCAGCCGTTCAGCAAACCGACACTGGCAAGAAAGATCTCGAAAGATGACAGAACTGTAATGCGATTGTAATCGTGAGGAAACATCGAAGTCCTACAATGAAACCACAAGCGATTACCAACCTTAGCTTGGCCAAAATGAACGAAAAGGACTGTCTTTGATGACAAACTGCAAAAAGTTTCGACAAGGATTCACTCTCGTTGAGCTATTAGTGGTTATCAGCATTATTGGGGCTTTAGTTGGTTTGCTACTTCCTGCGGTACAGCAAGCTCGCGAAGCCGCACGTCGTATGCAGTGCCAGAACAACTTGAAGCAGATTGGACTAGCCATTCAAAATTATCATGGCGTCTTTCGTCGGTTTCCTTCGGGTTACATTTCGAATGTCGACTCCACTGGAAATGACATTGGTCCCGGCTGGGGTTGGGGCAGCGCAATACTACCGCAATTGGAGCAGGCTCCACTTTACAATCAGATCGACTTTAAGTTGAGTATCCAAAGTCCAATCAACAGCAACGCGCAATTGCAAAAGCTACCTAGCTTCATTTGCCCATCCGACAATACCCCTGATCGCTGGCAAGTAGCCATGCGAAGCCTCACGACAGGCGCATTCATTTCGAACATTTGTGAAGCGGCTCCTGCGAACTATGTCGGCGTGTTTGGTACATTCGAACCCGGAGTAGATGGAGATGGGGTATTCTTTCGCAATAGCAGGGTCGGAATACAATCTCTAATCGACGGGACTTCGTCGACATTGATGGTTGGCGAACGTGGGTTTCGACTCGGCGAAGCAACTTGGTCTGGAGCCGTGACGAACGCGGTGATCATTCCAGACGGTAGAGATGGGATAGGAACGGGACCTCCAGAGTCCGCGTCAAGCTTATGCTTGGGGCATACCGGAGACGGATATGGTCCTGGAGAGCGTCGCTCACATGTCAACCAATTTTTCAGCGAGCATACAGCAGGCGTACAGTTCTTGTTTGCGGATGGACACGTAAGTTTCCTGAGCAGTTCACTCGATTACAAAACCTACCAGTCGTTAACAACTCGTGCTGGCGGAGAGACGCTCTCTCAACCAGACTGATTCTTGATCGAATTACACAACTACTTTTTTACTTTTTAGAGAATTCAATGCGACTCAAACTATTTGCCACCGCAATACTATGCTTTACCTTCGCAGGCTGCGGTGAGGTCTTTGAAAAGACCGAAATGGTTCCAATCGATAAGGTGCCAGAAGCAGTTATGAAGGTAGCTAAAGAAAAGCTTCCTGGCGTCAAGTTCGACACCGCGTGGACTGAAAAAGACGGCGACAAAACCGTCTACGAGGTTCGAGGAAAGTCTTCCGACGGCAAGACACGCGATATTAAGATTTCACCAGATGGATCGGTCCTAGAAGTTGATTGATGAACCAAACTATTTCAACTCGACATTTCATTCGAATCACTGGATTTCTCCGAAATATTTCGACTCTTTTGGTTTTCATTACTTGGGGGGTTTGGTGGGGCGGTCTAACTTTATATGCTGTAGTCGTCGTTCCAATTGGGACATCAGACTTAGGGAGTGTCGAACAGGGATTTGTTACCCAGCGAGTGACGATCTCGCATAACTGGCTCTCAGTCGTGTTCATATTATGCTT
The DNA here is from genome assembly GCA_043757575.1 of Pirellula sp. Taxonomy (GTDB): domain Bacteria; phylum Planctomycetota; class Planctomycetia; order Pirellulales; family Pirellulaceae; genus JBKCUI01. The sequence continues at coordinate 717 of JAYVPE010000077.1, read as the reverse complement.
AATTTTAGAGTCGTTCAGGAGGAGCAGTCGTTTCTTATTTGGAATGGGAATCGCACTTTCGATACTTACCTACGAGTTGTTTCGGTGGCACCGTCACCTTTCGAGCATGATGAACTTTCAAGAAAGATCCGTCCAAGCGGGGTTCTATCAGGAGCACTCAGTTTATCTGTGGTTGATTGCTACCCAATGGATAATTGGACTGCTCATTTTACCGATGCTATTTCCAATGAACTCTCATTTGCATAAATACCTCCTGAATCAACAGAAGACCTAACAGCGAAGAGCACCATTCGTACCTAGTATCTAGCACTGGTATCGGATTCTCAGCCAATGGCTTAGGATTCAAACTGGAGACTGATGCTTCCAAACGTTTTGTAGATCGAATGCGCCTGGGTTTTTGAAACCGTGTGCCAGCGTGATCGCAAGATGTTCTTTCTGAACCCGAACCGTCGCATGAGCTGCGTTTAAGCAAGCTCGAATTTACTAGGATGGGATGATGACGCCAAACAAAGCATCCGCGATGTGCTCGAACTCCTGAAAAAACAACTGAAAAGCGTAGATTCGCTTTTGGTACAGATGCTTTCAACGCCGATTTCCGCAGAGGCTAATTCGATGACCGTTTTTGCGTTATTACAACACAAATCCCAGCGTTTTTTAGGTTTGCACGCCGGTTTTGTCATCGATTTATCATGCGAGGATCGTCGTTTTCCGCGTTCA
>JAYVPE010000076.1:0-2704 GCA_043757575.1 Pirellula sp. | reverse complement strand
TGCGATACCGCATCCCATCACGCTCCGCCGCCGCCTTGCAACAGAGCTGGCCCATCCCGCTCGGGCCTTGGGGGCCCGAGCTACGGCCCTCTTTAATCGGAATTCGACTTCCTGTCTCATCGGTCTTGCTGCGGGCCTCCTGCCCTGGCTACGGCGGTCGCACGATCTTCCGGCATCCATGCCTACGGACACACGGGGATGAATCGCGATGATGAAGTAGGCATCCATTGGATACGTCGTTAGTTTGCCATGGTATTCGCTTCGATCGCGATGCCTTGCACTTCGCTCATCATCACTCATCATCGCCGCTCGTGCTCCGCCTTCGCTGGCTGGGACTCGCTCGCTTTGGCTCGCTCGGTCTGATCGCCCTCGGCTGCGCTGGAGCGATTGATTGGCAACAGCAAGACGGCTCGATGGTTGCTTGAGATGAAGAGAGCGTTTGTTGTGTCCGCTCTCGTGCCGATAGCGGCCAGACTGGCATCCATGCCATCCCAGCCTTACAATCGGCGGCATCCGTGACCGCCGTTTTCAGTTCGGTACTTTACTCACAGACCAGCGGCCTGAAATGCGCCTTGGATCGGGCAGGACTTCGACCAGACATTGGTTGGACACTTGGCTAGACGATTCGCGGTGTGCAACTTCGATCTAGGTGCGCGTCGATGCGGCGGCGACCGTCGTTGTCCATTCGTTGGAATGGTTCCATGTCGCCGCCTGTGCAGCGCGAAGGCACGCTCAACCAATCAAGCGACGCGCGAGTGTCGAGCAATTCGAACCATCAACATCGAGTAATTCGAGCTCGAAAACCGAAAACCAAACCTGACCCCAACGAAGTGCCCCCGAACGCATCGGACTGCTCAAACGTGCCCATCGATCCCGACCATCAGCATCGCAAGGCGAGTACACATTCCGACCGAAGGTAACGTATCTCGTGACGCGACGATTTCTTTCGGGCGGTTTGAAGTAGCGAAAACACAATGAATTCATTGCTCATTCAGGCGAATCGGTGGCTGACACCTTTTCGCTTTCCGTAGATAATCCCACACTAACCCGTCGTCCGACTTTTTCCACCATACGGAGGCCAATTTAACACGTTTACCATGCTGCCCGTTCCTACTTCGTACGCAAATTTAACTGTATCATTTTCTTGTATCAAAATAATATGATTGTCGTACCACATTAGCGACCACTCATTCCACCACGATGTCTGAGTTTGCACGTGATGCATAAATTGTCGATTCAAATCTCTGATATCAAACGTAACTACCCGACCGACCGCTGGATTCTTGTAATGCTTGTTTGCCATCACTTCCAATAATAGCGTGCCATCAGGTGAGGGTATTGCTTTTCCTATAACGCGAAAGTCTCGAGGTCCGAATCGTCCAAAAGATATCGTCGAAATGAGTGACGATAAGCTTCGAAGTAGTCTACGCATTGTCCACTCCACTACAGCTTTGGCCCATTTTGAAGACAGCTATGGAAAATAAAAATTCTTCACTAAACATCACGGTAGCGCCCCGCCAAAACAGTTCAACGCATAAATTTTTTTTTATTCGTCAGCAAGCTTATTCTTTTTTGCCGCTTCAGCCAATTGTATCTCGACTACGAGTTGTTTACATGCAAGAATCTTGTTTGGGTTTGGCCACGTTGTCTGAGCATCTCTCCACTTAAGTGCTGCCGAAACCCCAGCATTTGGAAACATGACATACGGTGTCGTTACTTTAGGAGGACATTTTGTCCAAGGCCACCGCCACTCTTCACCAAGCGGATCATTCAAAACGGTTGGACGCCCGCCTACGTATTCATATAGATTCCACGGGCTTCCTTTGAATCCAATCGGGTCTCTGGTGAGCATCCCGATGGGTGTGGTGGTAGATGTAGTCTTTGCGATGGCAAAAGCAGATTTCGGCTGTAAGTCAAAGGAAAAGACAGCGACGGTTGATTTACATGTACGATCGTAGGCGAAGGAGTAGCCGTCTTTACCAGTACTCCTCTCATCATCATACTCGGCTGTCGACGTTAGTGTACAACGCGATCCAGCGTCTGGCGTTCGATTCAATTTTGGCGTAACGGCTAGCGATACCATCTCCTACACTTTCTAAAACGTCGAGCGAAATCGATCAGGAAGCCATACTGCCAATAAAATCGTCTAATCGTTGTATCTCATTTGAAATCCGAATGCAAACATCAAAGTAATCGCGGACAGCCGACGAATATGTTGGCAGGGGATGGGCCATCCTTGTAGGTATTGCAAGATGTCCGTGTTGAGAGGGCGATCGGAAATCGCCGCAATTAGCCAATTCTCGGTTTGGTTCGTATCAGTAGGTACTGTGTGCGAATAGCACAACGACTATGCCCTCAAACTTATTGTACAGCGCAAAAGCTTCTGGCGTCACGTCGGTTGATTACGACGAACTCAATTGTAGTAGTGAAGGAAATCGAAAGGCATGCATAATCGAGGAAACCGCTTTTCATCGGGGGAAACAACATTCGAGCGACCACTCCGACTGTAGCGGCCCAGACGCCGATAGCAGACATCCAAGTATCGATGATCCCTCGGGACTTGAGTCTCTTCCAGTCAATGACCATAAGTTGGCCATTTTAAGGTTTTTGCCTGACTTTCTGGAGGGGACTGAGATCGAACTAATCTGTTATTTTTCTGCAAACGAGGCCAGACGAAAACCAGATCCATTAACATAGTCTCCAT
>JAYVPE010000075.1:0-10017 GCA_043757575.1 Pirellula sp. | reverse complement strand
TTACGAAAAGCAGTCTGGTTTCGAACTGTTTTTCGCAATGTCCACCGCAGCAATACTTTACAACATAAACGTGATTGCCCATGAATAATCCGCGCTAGCGCCTCAGGCTCAATGGATTGCATAGGCAAATTCAAATTCAATTGTTTCGCCAAATTCATTTGGCGATCCTATACTCGCTGGAGCACCAAAATAGTATCAACCGCTTCTGCATTGAGCTTTTGTGTTGATTCAATATCGTACCAAAAGTCGTGGACCGCAATCAGTTTGAGCTTCTTTGCCTTTGCTAGAAGACTCTTTAGCTGCGGGGCCGTATAGATTCTCAACGTGATATGGTCGGACAAGCGAAAGGACTCCTCCTTTTTCTTGACGAGCATCGAAATCCTCAGTTTTTCCAATCGCGTCTTCATGCTGGTCTCGACGACAGTCAGTGCGTAATAAACCGACAGATCTTCATCCAAGGAAGCCCATCGTTCTGTCCCCCAAAGATCCCCGTCGATGGGTAGCAGATGCAACGAAAGTACGAACACCCCGCCTGGCTTTAGGTGCTCTGCAACGCAATCCAAATGCGCGAGAGCCGCTTCTTCCGATTCCAGATGGCGAAAAGTATTGATGGCGTTGACGGCAGCATCGAACGGCTGATCGAACTTGAAGTTCGTCATGTCACCAACCACTGTCTCTCCCTTAACTCCCAGCTTTTTTAGCTTTTTCTTGCAGTATTCCAAAGCCGTCGGATTGAGGTCCAAGCCGGTCATGGAGAAACCTCGAGTCGCCATATCACAAACCAGTCGACCTGAGCCGCACCCCAGTTCCAAAACACGGTTGACAGGAAACGGAACATACTTGTTGAAAACCGCTTCCAAGAACTTGGACTCTTTCGGAGTCTCTTTTAAAAACCCAAGCTCGTAGAGTTGAGGGTAGTCATACCAAGATTTGATCGTCTCATTACGGACTTTTTTCGACGCGATCGGCTTGGTCGCTGTTTTCGACACGTTTGCTTTCTTAGCTGGTTTTCGCGTCGCAACTTTTTTCGTAGTCAATATCCACTCCCCAAAGCGTCGTAATGTTTTTACCAACTGCGATTGTAGAACGATTACGTGGTTAGCGGCAGCGGGCTATTGGAAAACTCCTCGAAACGATCCCGCCAATCGGCGGTGGATATTGGTTCGAGCGCAGCAATCAATCGAAATCGCATTCTGCGAATAACCCCCTTTTCCATGAACCGACCAAATACTCGCATGGTAAGCCCCTCTTTCACTTGTTCGATGTGGCAGTCCTGTTGATCCAGAGGGTGGATTAGTAGCCCTACGCGAGAGGAATCGCTCGTCCAACAGTTATCTATCACGGCGTTGAACCTCTCGCCTCTGAATTGGTATTCCAGTTGCGGATGAGAATCGAGGAGCGAAGTCTGAATACTCAACCAAATCTCCATCGTTAGCGTATTGGGAACGGCGTCATCAATCAGTCGAATGTCAATTTGATAACCGAATCGCCACGGAGCCAATTCTGGGAAAATCGCGATCAAATCGGTTTGTCGCACATACGCTTGCCCAAACGGCATTCTTGTGGCGGAATCCTTAACGTGCTGTTCGCTCGGCGTGATTTCTAGACTCAGCACGGGTCGTTGCGACGAATCATGAATTCGAACCAGTGGCTGACTGGATTTTTGTGCCAAGTCGACATCCACGGACCAATGCGGCCCATTCCATTGTGCGTTGCTATCTCGAAGATCCCAACTCATAGACGTAAACTCTGTATGATGCGAGAAACGATACGTAGCATTGCCCTGGGCTGCGTAAACGATAACAAGCGAGTCTCGATGCAACAACCAACGAGACAAAAAACCCACGCACGCCCCGCCTCTCAGGAGGGATCCCGTGAGAGTGTCCCTTTATTTAGGCCAGAAGTTCGATATGGATTTTTCGTTAAAAAAAGCAATGCAGATTGCAATCGATGCAGCTCACTCGGCCGGTGAGATCTTGTGCGAGATGCTTGAAACTGCGACCGTCCGCGAAAAAGCGCCGAACGATTTGGTCACCGATGCTGACCTTGCTGCTCAACAATGCATTGAAAAAGAAATCATGGCGGCTTTCCCCACTCATCATTTTCTGGGCGAAGAGTCGTTTCTATCAACCGTCGATCGAACCGCGATTTCGCAGGAGGATTGGCTCTGGGTCGTCGATCCGCTGGATGGTACTGTCAACTACGTTCATCGCTTGCCGAATTTTGCAGTCTCTATCGCACTCATGAACCGCGGCAAGACGATACTGGGAGTAGTCTATGATCCAATGGCCAAAGAGATGTATGCCGCATCTCTTGGCCAAGGTGCAACTGTCAACGGTCGGAAACTGCAATGCAGTGGCTGTACAAAATTGAATTCTGCGTTAATCGCGGCAAGCTTTCAACCACAAATTCAAAAGGATTCGGTGGAAGTTGCGCAATTCGTAGAAGTTTTAGTCCGCAGCCAAAGTGTTCGCCGTCTTGGTTCAGCCGCACTCAATCTGTGTTACGTAGCTCAAGGTCGGCTTGATGGGTATTGGGCAGGACTCCTCAAAGTTTGGGATGTCGCAGCGGGCTCCCTCATTGCGACGGAATCTGGTTCGACCCTGACCAAACAAAATGGCCTTCCGTTCGACCCTTGGGACGGCGAATTGATGGTGACCGGATCGGAATCACTTAGTCGCGAGTTGGGCGATTGCTTGGAATCAGTTCGATCAACCCATTCCGCGAAGCTTCTGTAATTCATATCCGCTAGGACACATTAAATACTTGTTATATTCCAATTGCAAACCCATACTTATGGGGTATTGAGGTAGCACAAAAGCATTCTTCTCCCAATGAGTACTTGTCAATCATGGAACCGCATGCCGAAGATGGATCGGTCACACGCTGGATTCGCGAGTTAAAAGTTGGCAATCGCGCTTCGCTGTCCAAGCTTTGGGAACGCTACTTTCCGACAGTCGCGAAGAAGGCTAGAGTCCACTTTGGCATCAATCCTCGGATCGTACGAGATGAAGAAGACATTGCATTATCGGTGTTAGGAGTTTTGTGCCAGCAGGCTGCGCTGGTGGATATAAACGATCGTGGTGGACTGATTCGTTTGCTGATGTTGGTCACCAAGAACAAGGTTTCCTCAGAGAAACGCGTTCAAAGAGCTAATTTTCGCGGCGGTGGAAGAGTGGCCGTCATTTCTGATCTTGGGAAACTACTAAGAGAACGTATTGCAAATCAGACTTGCGACGTCCCGACTCCGGAGTCACTGGTGCAGATGGAGGAGCAGTGTCAGTTGCTTCTGGAGATCCTGCCGGACGATGTGTATCGTGAAATCGTTAGGCTCAAGCTCATTGGCAATACGATTGCGGAAATCGCAGACCAACTCGACGTTGTCCCTCGAACGATTCATCGCAAACTTAAAATCATCCAAAAAACGTGGATTGAAACGATGGAAAAAGAGGATGATGCTGTCGCACCCTAGCAGACTCGCATTTCCTATGAAAACAGATTGAACTGCTGGAGGTAGTGCCGTTCTGCTTCTCGCATGACTTGGGTCTCTTTCCTTTTCTTGTCCCGTAGGCCAATGATGTGCAGCATGCCATGGATCACATAGAGCAACAGTTCATCGTCTCCTTGCCAGCCATGTTCATTGGCTTCTCGATCAGCAGTCTCAATGCTAGCAATAATTTCACCTTCTAGGAAATCATCGGCGCTGGAAAGATCAAAGCTAATAACATCGGTTGCATAGTCGTGCGACAGGTGCTTGTGATTTAACCCGCGAATCTCGAGGTCGTTCATCAACGCAATGGAAATATCACCGTGCGTCCAGCCATAATCAGCAGCAATGCTTCGGATTGCCTTTTTCATTCGCCCAACATCGCAATTCCTGACATTCTCGGAATGATGGCAAAGAATCTGAATAGGCATGGCGTTAGTCTGGGGAGAATGGGGATTCGTTAGCGGTCGCTCCGATTATAACTCGCAGGGGCATTGGCGGAACTAGCGAATCCTTGCGTAGCATGCTCTCGCGGGATTCTTTGGAATCATCGAGAAGAGTGTCAAAATTGGTAAAAACACTTCGCGCGTCGGCCCATTCTGCCGAAACATACGGTATTCGCAAACCAGGTGTCTGGTCGTACGAGGGGGGCCCCGTCCAGCGAGTTCGCTAACAAAGTGTTAGCAAATATTCGTTTGACGATTGGTAGTCCACTCGCAGTCGATCCGGTCAGGAAAGTTTGCAGGTGCTCAGGTACTAGACAACAGCTCCAAAGCGCCGTTTTTCCCGTAAAACAAACCGTAGGAGGGTTTCCATGCGTCGATTCTTTTTGGGCATGGCGATCGCCTCGCTGACCGCCGGTGCTCCATTGATGGCGTTCGGTGGAGATCGCGAGATCGCCGATGCCATCGTTTCCACACTCAAACAAAAGCAGACAGACGGAACCCTCAAAGGTTTCGACATCGACCTCAGTGTCGAAGATGGCAAAGTTGCCATCAGTGGTACTGTCGCAAATCAAGCCCAATTGGATAGCGTACTCAAAGTCGCTTCCACCACGTTGGGTGTAAAATTGGTCCTGAACAACGCAAAAGTTCAGGATCACATTCCAGCGATGCCAACTTTCGAGACGGTTTTGCCAGAGAATGCCTCCGTCATGTCTGCCTCGGCAAATGACTCTCCAGTTGATTCGCCAGCTTTGCTGACAGAACCAACCAAATTCGCAAAGGAAACGCAGTCCATTGTGTCGCCTGTCGACGCACGTATCACTTCCGAAATATTGCGACGACTCGGAAGTGCAAAGAAAAATGGACATCTCAGAAATTTTGAACTCGATATCTCCACAGTCGGTGGGGAAGTTTGGGCTCGCGGCATTGTCGCGACGCCTGAGCAAAAACAATTGGTACTGGGAACCGCTCAAGATACACCTGGCGTTCGCAAAGTCATTGACGACGTGACTGTTAACGGTCGTGTGCGACAAGTTAGCAACGAAGTCGCAACACCATCGTCGATGCCAGTCGTCGGTAGTGGTGCTCCACGAGCCTTTGCACCAAGTGCGTTGACAAACGGTTCAATGGGCGCTCCGATGTCGGGTGTCAGTGGTAATTGTCCAGTGCCTATGCAAGGTGGACCTGGTTACGGCGGTGGTACTCCTCGCTATGACCAGCCAAACATGCCTGGGTACGCATGGCCTAGCTATGCGGCTTATCCAAATTACTCCGCTGTGACCTATCCGAAGCAATATAGCGCTTCCGCATGGCCATACATCGGACCTTTCTATCCATACCCACAAGTTCCACTCGGATGGCGTAAAGTCGCCCTCGAATGGGATGACGGACTCTGGTATCTAGACTTCACAAGCAAATAGTCGAACAGACCACTTGTCCATGAAACAAAAAAAGCCGATGCAAAGTGCATCGGCTTTTCGTATTAGCAGGAACAATTATTTAATCCGACGTTCTTTCAGGCGAACAGCTTTACCGCTTCGCTCTCTCAAAAAGTACAGCTTAGCACGACGAATAACCGATCGACGCTTGACCTCGATCTTGTCAATGCGAGGCGAATGAAGCGGGAACTTGCGCTCAACACCTTCGCCTGCAACAATACGCCTAACCACAAACATTTCGCGAGTGCCCGAACCGCTCTTGGCGATTACGATACCACTAAAAATCTGGATGCGTTCTTTGACGCCTTCCTGAATCTTGGTGTGAACATCGACCGTGTCGCCGATACCAAACGCATCGACTTTCTCCTTGAGGGAGGACTGCTCAACCAATTGGAGAATCTGCTGGCTCATGATCTGATCGACGCGTTATATTGGAGATATTGAAATCGGATGGTCCGTGGGGGCCAACATGGTGACGGATTGTAACTGAATTGGGAAGACCAAAACCGTCGAAAATCTCTAGTTGGATTCGAACTCCCATCGAAATTTGCGCCCAAACCTGAACCGCAAGCTTGCGGCTCAGAATTAAAAAGCAAGAAATCGCCTGCACCAGCCATCCGCTATGTCTGCTATCAGAACACAATCCTCGTCATTGGTAGTCAGCAAATGATTGCAATTAGGCAAGCTAATCAAAGACCGCTGCATTTGTCGAGGCTCCAGCGGCACCGAATCCATTCCGCAATTAATCAAAGCGTTTTGAAAACCAACGGTTTCGTCGCTCGGGGAATGGAATGCAAGTATCGGCTTGGAGATCAAGCGTACGGCTGATTTCAAATCATGGGATCGGAAATCGTCTAGCATCTGTCGCTTGATCCGGTGGTTTCGCCCTCCAATGGATACAGTTCCCACACCGTGAGAAACGATCTCAGGGTTCATCTTTTCCAGCAAGTTAGCCAAGTGATGGGTATCGCTCGGCGACGCGACTGCAATCACACCAAGAACGGTCGGCATTTCCATCGCAATCGACAAACTCGCTGCCCCGCCGAAGCTATGGCCGATCAAGAAAGTAGGGGGCTGATACTCGCGTGCCAGAAAGGCGACCGCAGAGCGAAGATCTTCTCGATTGGTTGCAAAGTTGGTGCTGCTGAAATCTCCCTGACTATTCCCCAATCCTGAAAAGTCGTAACGTAGGACACCCCAGCCTCTGTCCGCCAGCCCACGGCTAATCCTCACAATGGCCTTGAGATCCTTATTGCATGTGAAGCAATGTGAAAAGACCAAGAATCCATTCGGTGTTCCAGCAGGAAGCTCCACGATTCCAGCCAAAAGATTGTGGGCATGTCCTGAGAAATGCACACGTTGTGTTGTGCGTAGCATGGATGACTAACGGACTCGCATTGCTCGTGAAAGTGGAAAACAAAGAAAACCGCCCAGAAGTCTCTAAGTTACCGCTGGACTTTGCTGCATTGGCAAAGCGATCCGAAAAACCGTTCCCTCACCTACTGTAGAAGTAACGCCAATCGTCCCTCCATGGCACAAGATAATTTGATTCGCAATCGACAACCCGAGACCGGTTCCACCTGCCTCGCGAGACCTCGATTCGTCCACTCGATAGAACCGATCGAATAGTTTCGGAATGGCCGCTTCCGGAATGCCTATTCCGTTATCCTCTATTTCAACTTCGATCCACTGGCCGACTTGTTTACACCGCACCGATACCAGACCATTGGGGCCATTGTATTTGATCGCGTTGGCAAGCAAATTATCGATGGCCTGCCGTAACAGTGAGCGGTTTGCATGGAGGTGACTGGGTTGCAAATCCGTTTCAACTCTTAGCCGTTTCTCTTCGGCGAGTGGCCGCATCGATTCGACCGCTTCTTCCAAGAGCGAGATCATATCGACTGGCTGCATCTCTAGCGACGTATTCGCATCCAGTCGAGCTAACGTTAGCATCGAATCCCCTAACTCTCGCATGCGTGTCGCCGCCCGTTGGCATTTGACCAATTGCTCACGGTATTCTTCTGCTGACCTGGGTTTGGATAATGCTAGTTCACTGCTTGCAAGCATCACGGAAAGAGGCGTACGGAATTCATGGGATGCATCGGCAGTGAATTGCCGCTGTTGTTCAAATGCCGATCCAAGTCGATCGAGCATCGTGTTGAGCGACGCTCCAAGCCCTTCAAGCTCTGTATCAAAGCCCGAAAGCTCGATACGCTCGGATAGACTGCAGCCGCTAATGCGCTGTGCCGTTCGGCTCATTCGTTCGATCGGTTCGATCGCTCGCTTGCTAAACCACCACCCACCAACAAGGCCGAAACACAGAACGGACACGCCAACCGAAACAATGGTCCAGGTCATTCGCGATACTTTGTCTTGGTCGCCTGCTGCGGGTCTCCCCACGCAAATTGTTGTGTCGTATGGACCACGAATAAACACTTCGCGATAGGGCCCTCGTTGTTGACGTGCATAGCGGTCGCGATCGATTAAGTTGGAGACCGGGTACGTTGGGAATGGGCTCTGCGCGGGAACCTTCGATTCCTTGAGCACGGATCCATCCGCCCGCCATACAATGAAATAAGCAGGCCCTTCGAGTCGGCCCAAATGTTCCGGAAGCTGTGGCGGTAACTCAATCGACGCCTCCCATTCCTCTTGAGTCCAATTTGAGTTTTCTTCACCGAGGATTTTTGGAAACTTCCATTCTCTCAGGGTGCGTACCCTCGATGGCTCCAACTGCGGCGGACCCACAGGTGGCAGGTTTTCCAGCGGGTCTCGTCGCGGTTTTTTGAGGGGTGATTGACGCCGCCGAGGTCCTGGAATTGAAGTAACGTCCTTGGCCATCGCTTCGAGAACGGTTGTCGGAACCGCGTTCATCGAGCCTTCCAAAATCCTGGCCGCACCCAACAGTTCGTCATCGACTCGATCCCAATGCGATCGAACCATTTCCCAATGAAGTAGCGCACCGAACACAGATATTACTAAAAACAGCATGATGGCGTGCCACGATTGCAGTCGCCATCGCAACGAACGAAGGACGCTAAACATGCAATATATATCCTTGCCCTCGCCGAGTCTCGATGAGGTCCTTTCCGAGCTTCTTTCGTAAATGTGAAATATGCACATCAACCAGATTGGAAAGCGTATCGTCTTGTTCGTCAAAGATGTGGTTGTAAATCATCGTGCGACTGACGAGTCTGCCCGCATGGACCGCTAGCAGTTCGAGCATCGCATACTCTCTGGCAGTCAACTCGACTGGGTTACCCGATTCTTTGACTGTCTTGCTAGCCAAATCTATTTCAACCGTGCCTATTATGATCCGATTGGATGCGTTTCCGGTTGAGCGTCGAATGATCGAACGGACGCGAGCTAACAACTCACTGAGACTGAAGGGCTTGATCAAGTAGTCATCAGCACCCTCGTCTAAACCTGTGACGCGGTCGGTGACCGCGTCCTTGGCTGTCAGCAACAAGACCGGTGTTTTCTTTTCGCGTCTCAAACGACGAAGCAGTTCTATGCCGTTGAGCTTGGGAAGCATCCAGTCAAGGATGATTACGTCGTACTCCCATGCCCTGGCCTTGTACAATCCATCTTCGCCGTTGTCAGCCGTATCTACCGCATAGCCATCCTCACGAAGCGCCTGCGCAAGAGACTCTTGCAAATCGATTTCGTCCTCAACTACCAAAATACGCATTCCTAGTTCCTGTCAATCGTAGGTCTGGCATTTGCATTCTAGGCTTGCGGACCTTAAGAGAACCTTAAGACAGGCACAGCGCTCGTTCCGATAAAGCTGGCTTCATTCTGCGGTGTTTTCAGACAAAGAAGGCCCTTCAATTGTCTTTACCAAATCGGGATTGTTTTGCGAGACAACACGCTCCTTCTTGGGCAGCTCCGGCAACGCCTTAGGATCTTGGTCGCCCATGTCTATCAAATCGAATTCTGCGTGATCCACATCGCGACGAAGGATCAAGTACGTAGCAGACGCAGCCGTCCAGAAAAAGCTGAATCCATATGCGGACAATAGCAGTGGGACAATTCCAGCAAGTACTGGCCCCCACATCGTCCCGTAATTTTCCAAAGAATAATACGAACCGATATCAAAACCAGCTTCGATCACTCCAAGCCCAGTGGATAGCACAATCGAAAGAAATGTCCCGCCGATCGAGCTCAAAAACTCTGCTGCGATAATGCAGAGAGCCAGGGTTAAAGGTCTTTGAAAAGTGTAAGCAGCCGATCTTGAGATCCCATCATATGCATCTGCTCCTTTTTCCGTAACGATCGAGCAGACCGAAAGCGGAAATCCAAACAAAGTTATCGCCGCGCACCAACCGATCCCGATCGAAAATAAAACAACGGGGATCATCAACAGCCCAGCACTCCATGCTCCAATCCAAGGGATATTGGAAATCCAACCAAGGGCAATTGGCAGCACAGAAATCATCAGGATTAAACCGCTTGGCATAGTGACGGACCAAGCAATCGATTGCCATCGCTTCACCACCAATTGGATGCTTTCTGCCCATGGAGCAGTCATTCGCGTACCAAGCTCCACGACGGAACGCCGGGTCAGACAACCACCCACAAAAGACCAAATCGCGATGATGCCTATCATGGACGAGAGGCCAAAGGCAGCTCCATTGAGCGTCGGATTCGA
>JAYVPE010000074.1:0-2707 GCA_043757575.1 Pirellula sp. | reverse complement strand
GAATATTTATGGCGATTCAATGGACGGACGAAAACGCATCGGAGGAAGCGCTCAATACGTGGACTCACGGAACAGGATTTCTACTGAGTTTGCCAGCGGGCATCCTCTTAATTCGATTTGCTCTCGAACATCGTCCGGAGCTTTTCTGGTCGTGCATAGTCTATAGTTTCAGCTTGGCGGCTATGTATCTTTTCTCGACTCTCTCGCACGCGGTGCGGGAGCCGAATTGGCGACATCGTATTCGGGCTCTTGACCAGGGATTCGTTTACACGTTGATTGCAGGCACTTTTACTCCGTTTATTTGGGCTTACTTGGAGGGCTGGCCTCGCATTTTCCTTATGTCTTTCGTTTGGATCGCCGCCGCAACAGGCTTCTATTCCAAAGTGTTTTCGAAGCACCGTATCAATAACATGGCGTCGCTTTCTTACATTTTGTTGGGTTGGGTACCAGCGATGGTACTATTCGGTTACGTTCCAATTGAGTGTTTCGGGATGATGGCGCTTGGCGGGATTCTCTATACCGTCGGAGTCTTGTTTTTACAGAACGATCACCGATCTTTCTTCTTTCATGCCATTTGGCATTTCATGGTCATCGTTGCCAGCTTGTGTCATTACATTGCAATCGTGATTTTTGCAGTCGGACAATGGTAGATCACTGCCCAATGGCGCTCACTTTGGAAGCGTAACGGCGCGAGCCGTACGGTGAATTGGGAGGATCGCAACGAAACCGGATGGCTCGCGCCATTCCGCTAAAAATTATTTCCGGAAAGTGAGTGCTATTAGGTCCCCGCCCTGCAGACGGTATCTAAATGAAGCCACACCTACGTTGGGAGTTCCTCCGCTGTGTGCTCCTCGTCTGGCTCCGTGGCAATTGCTTCATTGAATAAATACCGAACTACCATCGTCGCGTATGCGCCACGTTGCAAAACGAAGCACAACTTCAACGACTGGAAATTCGGATTCAGGGAATCTGGTTCCCATTCAAACGTGAGATCCTGCGCGGTCAACCATGCTGCTCGCAAACCCTTGGAAAAGAAAGTGTCGCGTGGGTACTTCAATCGCATTTGCCTCAAGTCCAACTGGAGCGGTATCAGAATTTGCTCCAAGCTTTCCAGTGTACCTGAGGGCCAGTCATGCTGCCTTGCTGACGGCAACGGCAAATCCAAATCATAGATACTCGTATTGCCGATCGAGCACTCAAATTTCGATATAGGGATTGCAAGCGGCCCGCACAATGAATCCAGTTGATCGAGAGCGGCAGACCCTGCATTCTCCACGATCAACTGGCTGAGCCACTTGTTCCAAACCCAACTTTGAAAAGCGGAAACATAAATTCCTCGAAGATCTTGTCGGATCAACGCAACTGCCCTTCTAAAATCGGTTGGGTGATCGCAAAGATAAGTCACAATGCTGCGTCGGTGGGAACGATCCAACATTGCTTTGCATTTAATCCAATCTCCCCAATAGTCCCTGAGAATTTGCTTTTGCTCTTTTTCACGAGGCCGATCGTGTAAATTGGGCTCGGCCATCGATAAAAAAAGGGCACGTTCGTAGTTCGTTAAACACCACGGGACCGCGATCAATTCACCGCAAAAACCGATCGAGCCAAATCGCTGGTCGTCGAAATAGTTGACGACTCCCATTTGCTGGATGAACTTGCAACGGTCTGTGAGCGAATGCACTTGATCGGCAGTGATGCGTCGCAAACGGATTTCAAATCGATTCGCCGCGATGTCTTTAGCGTGGTAGGGGTGCGAGATTTGGCCCAGATAATCGAGCTGAAAGGATTTGTCCGTTAGACCGGAGTGTGGTCCCCTGTAAATTGTAAGGTATTGGGTGGTATCGGCGTGTCGATCCTTCATGCCACCGTAGCTAAGGTCTTTGCGAGACAGTTGCCATTTGTGCAAAATGTATTGCATGGCTTCGGGGGTGCCTAACCCACACTTATCTAAACGGTAAAGTCCGAAGGGGCCTTTGGTCGGACGAACATCTGTAATTTCTTCGACGCGAAAGTCTTCGGGCAGGGTTTTCAGTTTCATCAAGAAGCAATTAGGTGCAGGTGGAAAGGTCAATTCTCTCCGGAAAGCTTAATCGAACGATTGGCAAATAGCACGAGCTGCAATGACGCAAATTGTTTAAACCTAAGCCGCAAACGCTTAATATCCGCCTGGTGTTGAGAAATCGCTGTAGCTGCTGAATTCCTCGTGGCGATCGGCGACCTTGTTTAGGAATCGCGTGAAATCACGTTCCCAAACCAGTTCGATGTCACCGACTGGCCCATTTCGCTGCTTTGCAATGATGATTTCCGCTTGGCCTGCGTATTGCTCGGCATCTGCACCACGGTGATAGTACCCCTCGCGGTGAACGAACATAACCACGTCGGCGTCCTGTTCGATCGCCCCTGACTCTCGCAAATGGCTCAGTTTTGGCCGATGGTCCTTGCCCTCTTCCGCTTGCCGATTGAGCTGTGAAAGGCAGAGGATCGGGACGTCCTGTTCTCGAGCAAGCATCTTCAATCGCCGAGCCATCTTGGCGACCTGTTCCTGCCGCGGATCCTTCGGGTTATCTGGGTCCAACAATTGCAAATAATCGATAACGATCAGCCCGAGCTTGCGTCCGTTCGGCTTGCGCATTTCCTGTTGGGAGATCCGTCGAGCGACGGCAGCGACCTCGCTAACCGTACGGCTTGGGGCATCGTCAATGTAGAG
>JAYVPE010000073.1:0-2709 GCA_043757575.1 Pirellula sp. | reverse complement strand
TATCCCAACCCGATGCGTAAGCGAGGGACGATTCCGCAGGTCCCTCACTTACGTATCGGGTTAGGATTGGTAGTTTTCACATCGCCGCTCGCCTTAGTGGCATCCCAAAGAGGTACTCGCTTGCAAGCACTTTATATGAGCAGGCCAAATCGAACATGATAGTTCCATGTCAACAAGCCTGAGTATTTCATTAACGTTGAGAGTCCCGTCCACAATCCTAGCGGAATTGAGCAAGTATAAGCCTGGCTGTTGGGCAATAACAGGACATCGCTGCTCAGAATAGTCGAGAGTTGGCAACGCCATAACGTAGCGTGCCTTGGCGGTTTGAATGGCATGAACGTCAGTTCGATTGAAATTCGGGTACATTCTTTCGAGAGTTGCTAAGCACCGCTCGTGAATCGCATCCGGAGACTCGTCCATTGCTGGATCATTTGCAAGAACATACTTGGGCAAGTATACCAAATAGTGCCCTGCGAGTCGCTCCGGCTTGAGGATTGACCCCATCTCAATAACGCCAGTCAATGGAATCCCAGGGTCCGTGATGTTGGTAACGTAATAGCCGCCTAATGGTTTGCTGAGTAAAAGCGAGGTGCAAACCACCCCGAGATACTCTGTTCGGCTCAATTGACGGACCTCGCTTTCACTCAATCCATCCACGGTTTCCAAAATGGAAGGGGACGGCACCGTGGTTACGACGCGGTCAAAGGAATCGGTCAACGCTCCGTCTGCGAATTCATATCCGATGTGCCAGGCACTCGCTGCTGGCAAAGGAGTAATCTTCGTTACCCTGGAGTTGCTTCGTAGCTCGACACCATGGTCGACCAAATAGGTAGCAAAAGCAGAAAGCGTTTTGTCGTAGCCCCCAATGACGTACCCAAACATTTCTCTTTTCATTCCGCTGCGGCGAGCGGCGTACATTCGCTGAATATAAGCCCATATGAATGCTGCGTTGGTTCTTTGGTATGCTTCTCCGAGCTTGCACTTGAGCAAAGGCAGCCAGATTTTTTCGAAGGTCGACTTGCCGCTCCATCGCCTCAGCCACGTTTCAACCGGAATTTTTTCGAGTGCCTTCCAATCTCGAAGTTTCGATCCAAAAAAGATGGTCCCACCCAAACGAAACTTCTCGCAAAGACTGAGCATGGGAAAGCGTAAAAAATCAAGCGAACTTGATAGCGAATGCAGTTTACCACCCGAGTAAAAACCAGTACGTGTCTGAACCCAGTCAATGTTCTTTTCAAGATCCAGTTCTTTGAGCAAGCCTCGCAGGTAATTATCGCTTAGTAGAGTAACATGATAGAATCGATCCCATGTTACATCCCCAATGCGCCATGCCGAAGTCAATCCGCCAACCGAGCTTCCGGCATCGAAAACCGTTACCGATTGCCCACGTTGCATCAGCCGCCATGCGGTCGCGAGTCCAAGCATTCCACCACCGATTACTGCCCATTTTTTCTTAGGCTCGCCAGCTTCAGTTGGCATAGTCAATATGCTCATCGAGAACCTTTAAAGCAGACAGCACGATTGACTTACTTTTTTATTTTTCCAACAAGTTTATCGATCAATTCATCGAGCTCTACTCGTTCAATTCCCATTTTCGCGGCGGCTAATGCAAAGAGTCGTTTTTCAACTTCGCTTAACTTCCCGTCAGCGGCCATTATGCGAACCAAATCCGAAAGCATGGCGATTTGCTCTTTCTTTTCCGTAGGTAACTTGAGGGCGGCTTCATCACTCAAGGCATAGGAGACAGCCTTACCTAAGTCGGCCTCATCAAGCCCCATCTCGCCGCACCGGTCCACCAACAGGGCTATTTCGCGTTCGGACAAGCTTCCGTCTGCGGAAGCCATAATCACAAGGTTTTTAAGATGGTCCAAATGTTGCATATTGCGACGCTGCTTTCGTTGAAATGAGAACTCAAGCTACTATAGTCGAAGACAGTCCAGCCAATAGCCGCACTCAATAGAATGTTGCGACAGTTTCTTCCGTCGCACTTTGGCCAATTACGGCCGAATCAGCCAATTCGGAGGCAATTGTCGGAGTACGAAGCGTCTTCAAATTTGGCAAAGGAACGCGTCTTGAAACTAGAGTAACAAATATCCCATCCTGGACTTTTTCACCTTTTTGGTTGATAAGCTTTCGGTACCAGTGTACCTCACCATGCCGTCTACCTTTGGGCTTTAAGTCGATGATCTCAGTAACAGCTCGAACCACATCGCCAACAAAAACTGGTTTGCTAAAGCTCCAACCTTGTATAGTGACGAGGGCAGCAGTAAGCACGGCAGGAGCGCTCGAACTAAGGCCTGCAAGAATAGAAATACCAAGCAAACCGTGCGCAATGGGTTTGCCAAATGGACCATTTGCGGCAAATTCCGGGTCTGTGTGTAACGGATCATGATCGCCGGTCAGATCCGCAAAGGATTGCAGATCAGCAGACGCAACAGCCCGATCCGTACTCGTCCATTTGTCGCCAATATTGAGCTGCTCAAAAGCAAGCGGTTCGATTGTAACCATCAAGCATTCATCTCCATCCAAATGGCCTTGAAGCCCCCACAGCCTGAGGTCTCACTTGCAACGCTACGCAGATTCTGAGTTGGTGTGCGGAATGTTGCAACCCCGAATAGTGGCAAACTATAGGTCAAATCCGCAAAATCTCGAAGGAAGTCTTACTAATTGTTCAAGTCGCTTAAAACTACGCAGATTGCGCAAAGTGCG
>JAYVPE010000072.1:0-2710 GCA_043757575.1 Pirellula sp. | reverse complement strand
TCCCTTGCTTGGCCAGTTTTAAAAGGGCTGCAAGTTCGTCGTCGTCAAAGGTCGCTTCCTCTCCGGTCCCTTGAATCTCGATAAATTTCCCACCGCCGGTCATTACGACATTCATGTCGACGTCGGCTCGGACATCACGTGCGTAGTCGAGGTCAAGCGTGGGTGATCCATCTACGATGCCGACACTTACGGCCGCCACACTGCCTCGCAGCGGATACTCGTTTGCAGGAACACCGCGAAACACGGAATTTACTGCATCGACCAAAGCAATAAAACCGCCGGTGATTGCTGCGGTTCGAGTACCGCCATCGGCTTGTATTACGTCGCAGTCGATTGTGAGCGAGCGTTCGCCGAGTTTATCGAGGTCGGCTACTGCACGAAAGGATCTGCCGATCAAACGTTGAATTTCGGTGGTGCGCCCATCGACTTTGCCTGCGCGTTCGCGGCTCTTGCGTGGCGAAGTGCTGCCCGGCAGCATGTTGTATTCAGCGGTGATCCAGCCCTTTCCGCGACCAGCCATCCAGTCCGGGACCTTTTTCTCGAGACTAGCTGTGCAAAGCACAACCGTATTTCCACAACGATAGAGAACACTTCCAGGCGTTTGTTCGGTGAAATGCCGTTGGACTGTGACACGTCTGAGTTCTTGCATTAGCTCATATTACTTGGCTTGCGGGGCATTTTGCGAGGATACGGCGGCATTTGTTGGTCGGGTGGTTCCATGCCGTTTTCTTCTCGCCACTGGTCTCGTTCGACGTCGGTCGCATAGTACTTGAGCCAACCTTCCATGTCGTTATCTTGCAAACAGTGCCAATGGAGAAAATTGCGTTGCTCAGCGATGCGCTTTTCGTAAGCTGGCAAGATATCTCGCACGATCAAACAATACAACTGTCGATCGCTCAGATGATCCGTGAGAGCGAGGACGATCCGCTGGTTGTAGAGCTGTTGAATAGTCTGCCAAAGCAATGACGACAGCTCTAGGTCAAGCAGTGTTTCTGGTTTGGGCAGTTTTAGTTCCGGCTCGAACCACTGGCTAATGGGGAGGGTTGGAGCACGCTCCCAAGCGAGGATTGAAGCCAGGAATTCGTTCTCTTCGGCAAGAGACATGTGCCGAATTGAAACCAAATCGACCGCTTCATCCAAATAAGGTTCGAGTTCGTCGCGAAGCTGAGCATTGCGCAAAAGCAGCTCCACTTCACTTTCCATTGGTATTGGCAATTGCGACATGTCCGCCTAACGTGGGTGAGAATCAAGAAATCGTTAACAGTTTCAATTTATCCAAAGCCGGGCCCAGACTGAAGAATCAACTTGAACGATTTCGCAAATGTCAAAGAGAAATCAAAAAGGAAATGCGAAGAAACGTTAAAACCCGCATAACTTAACACAAATAACTCATTTTACGGGCCACCATCACTCGATTTCACTGGCTCCTGGTAAAATGCCTAATCGAAAGTCAGCCACACGAGCCCAACGACATCCAATCCAGAGAAAGAACTTAATGAGCGAGACGGTTACCATCGAAGGAGTCACGCTGACTCTTGGCAATGCAGTTTCGAACACGGCAAAGTGGATTGGACAAGAAGAGCCATTGCGCCAACTGGCGGCATGCTGGCTAACCGTCGACGAGGTGGATTTACCTTTAACTCCTCGACTAGTCGGAGTTCCCGGAGTTGGGAAAACAGCCCTGGCGATGGCCGCAACCGCAGCACGGGAACAGGAACTCTACATTTACCAATGCACCGCAGATACGCGGCCCGAGGATTTGTTGGTAACGCCAGTGCTTTCAAGCAACGGGAAGATTGCTTACCACGCTTCTCCACTTGTTACAGCTATGATTCGGGGTGCCGTCTGCGTCCTTGACGAAGGCAATCGGATGAATGAAAAGTCCTGGGCATCGCTTGCACCCTTGTTGGATCAACGCCGATATGTTGAATCGATCGTTGCAGGAATTACGATTGGTGCGCACACTGAGTTTCGCTGCGCGGTGACGATGAATCAGGACGACTCAACCTATGAGATTCCGGATTACATTCTAAGTCGATTGCAGCCCACGCTTCAAGTTGGCTTTCCGAATCGCAAAGACGAACTAGAGATACTCAAGTACCATTTGCCATTCGCCGAGTCGGATGTACTGGTGATGACTGTCGATTTTTTGCAACACGCTCACTCGTTGAAGTTAGACTTCTCGGCTCGGGATGGAATCAACGTATTGCGTTATGCGCTGAAGAGGCTGTCACAGAAATCTAACCATCCTGTGGCTAAAGACCATGCGTGGCGAGAAGCGTTGCAGGCGTGTTTAGGAGACGAGGCACTGGATCTTTCAGCCGCAGCAAAAAGAAAGCAAAAAGCAGTTGGCGGAAACACACTTCCTATGGGTCTCGGGGATTTTTTCTTTGATCCCGATGATCCTTTGCACCCTGACGATAGCTAAAAGTGGTACACACTCTAGCTTTAGAGAGCCGCAGGGCGCTAGCGCGGATTATTCATAGGTGGTCACGGAATTTGGTTTTTTCTAAATTGTGGTGGAATTTTGAGCGAAGCTACGATTCGTTGCTCATTCAATTCAAAATCCCCCCTTCACGTCGAAAACAAACAAGCATGTACGCTGCGATCGTATGCGTTTCTGTGATCATTTGAAATCCCTTTTTATTTAACCGCAGAGGTCGCGGAGGGACGCAGAGTCAGATCGTCATTGAACAAATCTCTGCGGAAC
>JAYVPE010000071.1:0-2716 GCA_043757575.1 Pirellula sp. | reverse complement strand
AGTTGATACCGGACTTCCTGCCTGATGATTTTAGAGAGTCCGCCGACGAACATCGAAAGACGCTCTTAGCTGTTTTTCGATCCATGATCCCCCAAGATGCCGCAAATTCAAAAACATTTGCCGACCTACTTACCCAACAACTACCTCTCGGCATTCTCACTGACATAATCGCCTACGCTGTTAACTTGCCAGTTACTATCAAACAATTGCTGCTCGGTGAGGCCAACGTAAAAATTCGTTTCGAAACCTTGATTACGCATTTGGAGCCACTGCTAGAATCGCACCCCGACAATTCAAGAGAAACCACACTCAATACTGGGACGTCCGCTTTGAATAAAAGTTTCCCACCGCCCTTTAGCGATAATTGATTGGAAGTGACACCGATCGTATCGACAGTGGAGATCGGGGAGATCGGGGAGATCGGGGGGATCGGGGGAAACAGGGGAAACGATTGCCAATTTGATCCTTTTCAAAACTGGTTGCCAGCATTTCTACACGAGCAATTCATACAGCCATCAAAGTTGTTCGCAAGAGTCAAGGCTTCGCTAGGACAACAAGGTGTACCCATTATGGTACAATTCCAGGTCTTTCCATCGTATTCCATTCCAGTTATTGAATTTCAGCGTGCTAAGGTTGGTCTGCCAAGTCAACTAACTCGCCCATTCTGGTCTGGAAAGGACACTCAACGTCACATGCTCATGCGGCATCCGCTACCTGAATTACAATTTGCCTATCGATTGCCTTACGGAGCGAACATCACCGAACGGGGCGTTCAGTTCACGATCTTCAGTCGATCCGCGACTGCTATGCGGCTTTTGCTGTACAAGCATGTGGACGACCGCGAACCGTCCGAAGTAATCGAATTCGATCGACGCAACGATCGCTGGGGAGATGTTTGGAGTATTTGTCTTCCGCATCTTCAACCTGGCCAACTCTACCATTTACAGGCCAATGGGCCGTTCGACCCGGAATCTGGTCAATGGTTCGACAGCAACGCTCGATTGGTCGATCCGTACGCTAAAGCCCTGGCTGGATGCTGTCAGCACACCACCGACGGCGTTATTCGTCCACCGAAATGCGTCGTCGTAGATGACGCTTTCGATTGGGAAGGGGATCGACACGTTCGTCGTTCCCTCAGCGACAGCATCATTTATGAAATGCACGTAAAGGGTTTTACCCAGAGCAAAACTTCCAACGTCGAACATCCGGGAACTTATCTTGGTGTGATCGAAAAAATCCCTTACCTTAAAAGTTTGGGAGTTACTGCCGTCGAACTAATGCCTGTCCATGAGTTTCCAATTTTGGACGTCCATGGCAATTCACCCGAGCGGCCAAACTATTGGGGCTATGACCCGATGGCCTTCTTTGCTCCGCATCGTGGTTATGCGTCGTCTAAAGAACCCGGGGCTCAAGTCCACGAGTTCAAGCAAATGGTAAAGGCATTGCATCAAGCAGGCATCGAAGTCATTCTCGACGTGGTCTTCAATCATACCTGTGAAGGTAACGAACGCGGTCCTGTTTTGACATTCAAAGGACTTGAAAACCAAGTCTATTACATCTTGAACTCCGGCGGAGCACATTACAGCAACTACACCGGTTGCGGCAATACTTTCAATGGCAATCATCCGATTTGCCGAGAACTCATTTTCCATTGCTTGCGACATTGGGTTCACAATTACCACATCGACGGCTTTCGCTTCGACTTGGCAAGTATCCTTTCGCGGGATCGCTACGGTAACCTGATGCCGCATCCTCCGTTGGTCGATTTGATTGCGGAGGATCCCATGTTGGCGGATACCAAGATTATCGCTGAAGCTTGGGACGCCGCGGGCGCATATCAAGTAGGCTCGTTCGGTGATTTGCGTTGGGCAGAGTGGAACGGTCGCTTTCGTGACGACGTTCGACGCTATTGGCGCGGCGACGAAGGCATGGTCGGAGCCATGGCAACACGACTGAGCGGATCTTCAGATCTCTACGAACAGTCTGGCCGCGCCCCTTATTGCAGTATCAACTTTGTGACGTCGCACGATGGCTTTACCATGAATGATTTGGTGAGCTTCAAAGACAAGCACAACGATGCCAACGGTGAGGGGAATCGAGACGGGGACAATAACAACTGCAGTGACAACTACGGTGTGGAGGGCCCGAGCAAGAAGAAGAACATCGAAGCAATTCGTGTGCGTCAGATTAAGAACATGATGTCCTCGTTGCTTCTCAGCCAAGGGGTTCCGATGCTCTTGATGGGTGATGAAGTGCGTCGTACACAGCGAGGTAACAACAATGCATACTGTCAAGACAACGATATTTCTTGGTTCAACTGGTCCAATGTGGAGAGCAGTCCCGACATCCTACGGTTTACACAAGCCTTGATCGAGTTTCGAAAGCTGCAACCGTCGCTGAGACGGGAGCGATTCCTAACGGGTCGACCTCAGGACAATCGGGGCGTCCCAGACGTAAGTTGGTTTGAATCGACTGGAAAGCCAATTCATTGGGATGCACCGGACGGGACGTTGATTTGTTGGCTTGGACGTCCATCGCTGGTAGACGATCCAGACGGTTTTGGTCGGGATATTCTCATCATGCTCAATGGAACGCCCGAATCAAAGGTTTTCGCAATGCCACCGCAATCGCGTGGAATCCGCTGGCGAATGTTCATGGATACGTCGAAGGAGTCGCCAAGGGATGTCTTTCCGAACTTGGACGGGCCCTTCGCTGC
>JAYVPE010000070.1:0-2717 GCA_043757575.1 Pirellula sp. | reverse complement strand
CGACATCTGGATTACCCGTTGCGACGTTGTGTTGCTCGCCTATGTCGGTATCGAGGTTGAAGAGTGAGAGTTCAAGCTGTTCGATGCGGTAGCCGTGGCGGGTGGCGATGCCCTCGACACCGGACTGCGTTATCGAGGTAGGCGCAAGCTTGCCGAAATTGGATGGTTTGCCGCCTGTGCCTGGCTCGGCGGCAACGGTAATGTAGGGATGGGGGAAGTGAAGTTTCCACGGGCCGCTTCGCACAGCTTGTAGCGCGGTGCCCGAGTAGAAGAACAGCGCATCATGGGGTGATTTCGCGCCTGCTTCGCCAAGGAGGAGTGGTTTGGCGGAAAGTCCATCGATGATTTGTGCGGGTGCCTTTCCGCCAACGAGTTCTGTCAGAGTCGGAAGCCAGTCGATGCCCATGAACGAATCGGCGCAGACACGATCCGCTGGCACAGTACCAGGCCAGCGGACGAGGCAGGGAACGCGCACGCCGCCTTCAAAGGTCGTGAGCTTGCCCTCACGCAGCGGAATCGCGGATCCGGCGTGATCACCATAGGAAAGAAAGGGGCCATTGTCGGAGATGAAAATGACGAGCGTGCGCTGGTCGAGATCAAGGCGTTTCAGCGTGTCCAGAACTTCGCCTACAGACCAATCGAGCTCCTCCATCACATCCCCGTAGAGCCCGTAGGTGCTGCGTCCTTTGAATTTGTCCGAGGCAAAGATGGGGACATGTGGCATGACGTGGGGCATGTAGAGAAAAAAGGGACGCGAGGCATTGCGCTCGATAAACTGAACAGCACGTTCGGTAAAGCGGCGGGTGAATTGCGACTGGTCGGGATCGAGTTCGATAACTTTTTCGCCGTCGTAGAAGGGAAGGGGCGGCATCTCGGCGGCGAGGGACGGATGGAACTTCGTGTTGTCGTTGGAGTACGGAATGCCAAGCCATTCATCGAACCCGTGTCGCATGGGATGAAACTTGAGCCGAGTACCTAAGTGCCATTTGCCCATTCCTGAAGTAGCGTAGCCGCGATCCTGAAACATCTCTGGCAGAAGCCACTCCTCATCGGCCAACCCATCGCGGCTAGTGTGGTTGTAGGCGCCCTGCATGCCGAGGCG
This sequence comes from Pirellula sp., assembly GCA_043757575.1. Taxonomy (GTDB): domain Bacteria; phylum Planctomycetota; class Planctomycetia; order Pirellulales; family Pirellulaceae; genus JBKCUI01. The sequence continues at coordinate 1,615 of JAYVPE010000070.1, read as the reverse complement.
ATTCGGATAGCAGCCGGTCAGCAACGCCGCGCGCGAGGCGGTGCAGACAGCTTGCGCGACATAGAACTGAGTGAATCTCGTACCCTCAGCCGCCATGCGATCCAAATGCGGCGTTTTAAAACCGCGGGCACCCTGCGTGCCTAGATCGGCATAACCCATGTCGTCGGCGACAATAAAAATAACGTTAGGAGGATCGGCGGCAGAGGATACGGACTCAAACGCGGAAACAAGCATGAGGATTGAGCAGATACATTTTATGGCGGAGCGGTTCATCGAGTAATGGTCTTTGCCAGGTCCCGAGTTAGCGTGTTTAACGATTGTTTAACGATTGACTGAGTATGAGGTTCTGCTATTGTCATTGATAGACATGGGTGTCTTCATTCATCTTGCGTTGAACTCTTCAAGGCGAATTGAGTTTTATTGCAGCAAAGATTGTAGTATATGAAAGTCATTCCAAAATTCAAGAAAGACTATGGCTTTTTTCGTTGTTGATCACCGTCAACTACAGGTTAGAATGCCAGGTCTTAAAATTCCAAACATCAATTCGAAGAGGATTATTCGAAGAGGAATACAATACAGGATTAAAATTTATGGTTGATATTGAGCGTGTCGTGACCTTAGATGAATTGATGGAGCAAGTACCTGAACAGTTGGTTCGGGATGCTGAAAGCCGTCGAATCAACGTTGATACCAATGCAATTAGAGAAACCAGCGAGAGCAGCATGTCAAAAGAGCCGAGCAAAGCAAAGAGAATTCGTGAATATTTGAAAAAGCATCCAGGCGATCGAAACAAGGATGCGGTCGAAGCCCTTGGCGAATATGGAGTTACGCCAGCGGATGTAGCAAACGTCAAGAGTCATCAAAAGCGATCCGAAGAAAATCCGCAGAAATCGACGACGACGTCCAGAGTAAAGTCCGAATCGTCTGTTTCAACTGCTCTGACAAGCAATGGTCCAACTATCAATTGGAAAGAGCTGGATGCAGGTGTTGCTTTCGTTAAGGCTGCCGGATCCGTACAGCGAGCTCAACACTTACTTATTATCATTGACAAAATCAAGGATTGTTAATTCCCAGCCTAACCGGGACGTATTGAAATGAAGTCTGCTCGGATGATGGCAGGTATTCCTGCATTGAATGCTGGCCTGTATAAACGAATCCGTTTTTTGGTAGGTGATCCAGTGGCCTTGATCGAGGTCGCTAATGAAACCAAGTTGGTCGAGTCGACTTTAATTCTGAGGGACATTGAAATAGAGCGGGCACGCGCGACTGCGAATGCCAATAGCATCGCCTGCCCGGCCGATTACACTCCTGCTGGCGGTCTTTCCGGTGATCGAGAAACGGCAACAGCTCAAAGTGCGGCAGAATTCGTTCGCCGAACGAGTTGCAAAGAAGTTGTTGTAGATCGATCTTTACCGATGATTTATGCGGAAATGCTGAACCGGGCGGGGATCACTGTTCGGTGTGATACGGAATGGGGGTTGATCGAGAGGAGACAGAAAGACGCCGCTGAAATTGCGGCTATTCGATTTGCGCAACAGCAGACCGAGGAGGTGATGAGAATCGCGTGTCAGACAATCGCTCGCTCACAAATTGACTCCGATAATTTTCTAGTGAT
>JAYVPE010000069.1:0-2719 GCA_043757575.1 Pirellula sp. | reverse complement strand
GCTTCCCAACTATGGGCGTATTGGCGATTTTCGGAGTCGTCGTTTTGGCGATTACTGGCGGCGAAGCGAAATATGCTGACATCGGCCACTTCATGCGTCGCACCAAGAAACATTGCGGTGACGGTATGAGTGTGGATCGAAGCGACTCGGGACGAAGGCCGGTGATGCTGGCGTGGTATTACATCGTTGTACCTTGTCTGTTGATAAATTATGCTGGTCAAGTCGGATACCTATTGGAAAAAGGAGTTCCCCCCCGCGCGAACACCTTTTTCGCATTGACTCCTCAAATCGCTGGCGCAGATTCAGTAAATCAACTCATTACCGTTGCGGACCTGTGCATTGCGGCCTGTGCCGCTTTCATCGCTTCCCAAGCGTTGATCACCGGTATGTTTTCGATAGTGAAACAAGCCATTGCAATGGGGTTTGCTCCAAGGCAGTTGGTTCTTTACACAAGCCACGAGGCAGAGGGCCAAGTCTATATCCCGTCCGTTAATTGGGCGTTGTTTGTAGGATGCGTGATAGCAACTCTTTCATTTCGAACAGCCGGCAACCTTGCCGCTGCCTACGGAATTGCAGTGACCGGCACGATGGCAATTACAACCATCGCTTTTGGATATGTCAGTCACTATCGATGGAAATGGAAATTGTGGTATGTATTCGCTATTTGCACACCGATTCTGGCAATCGATATGTTGTTCTTCGTTAGCAATTTGACAAAATTCGCAAGTGGAGGCTATTTCCCAATCGCCATCGCATCCGTTCTAGTACTCATCATGGTGACCTGGCAATGGGGACGAAAGCAAATGGCCCAAGCGTTCTATGACTTCGGGTTTCGCGAAGGCAAAAAGATCGACTGGCTCGTCATGTTGCGTGAAAAAGTTGATGAAATCCAGATCGCAATTGACGAGAATCTACCGTTGGCTCGGGCACTCATTCAAGGTCGACGCCGTTTGGTGGAAAGCGATCGAGCAGCGGTCTTTCTATGTTCTCAACCGATCAGAACACTCGATGACTACACGCCGGTTACGCTGCGAGTCTTCCTTAAAAAGTACGGCGTCCTGCCATCCCATGTGACTCTGTTTCACATTAACCAAATCTCCAGCTCCACCTACGACAACGCAAATCGCTACGAGGTCATTAAGCTCGGGAACGATATCTACGCAGTAAACGTTACCTACGGTTATATGGAGCAGACTGATATTCGAGGTGCTCTCAAAGACCTACAACGTCGTGGTAAAATCAACATCGCCGCCGAACGCTGGATTGTCGAGGTCGGCGAGGAAGAGATCATCAGCCAACCCGATCTACCTATGCTTCAAGCGATACGCGTTGAACTATTGCGATGGGTGCTTAGGCTGTCTGCTCCAGCTCACAAGTACTATGGTTTAACCTACGATGCTGGCGTTTCTAAGGAACTGATCCCGATTGTCTTTGAACGCAATGGGGTTCGAATCCGATTACCAGAACTCGAAGTTACCTCGGACGAAAAACCGAAACCGGACTTGCGGCCTATTTAGTGGCATAGAAACTCCTGCGGTGGGTAGTTGTTCTCGGCAGCGGACGGAGCCGCTGCCCCACGTTTTAAATAGGGCGAGGCGTTAGCTTGGCTGGGTCAACGATTGCATGCTTTATGCGCTGACGCCTCCATGTGTACGTGATGTGAACGAGTCCGTCGCTGGTCTGAATGATAGCGGGATAGCTGTATTCGCCTGGATCGGTTTCAAGATCCAGGGCGGCCTGCCACGTGTTTCCATCTTGCGAAATGGCGAGGTTCAGCGGCGAACGGCCCTTGGCTGTGTGGTTATAAATCAGTAAGTGGCGACCATCCTTGATCGTTACGGCATCGGTGCCTGAACTCGGATTGGGCAATTCCGTTAGCGCGATCGTGCCCCAGGTTGAGCCAGCGTTGTCGGATGTGATCTTAAATACTTTTCCTTGCCGGGTTCGTCCAAGCGCCATGAGCTTATCACCACCCAGGAAGAGGACACTTGGCTGGATCGCTTGGATAGTGACGCCGTCATGAAGCAAATCCGTACGTTCCCAAGTTCGCCCCATGTCACGTGTGCGTTCGAAGTAGATGGCCCACTTGCTCGGCTTCTCATCGGTCTCATTGCTAGTGGGGCAGAGAATATCACCGTTTGCAAGCTGAACCGGCTTGTTTTTGATAGGACCAAAAATTCCCTCCGGTAAACGTCGTGGCTGTTCCCATGTTTTTCCGCCGTCGGTGGAGGTTGTAAGCATACCCCACCATGTCTGTGGATCCGGACCTGCCTTGTAGAAGAGCATTAGCGGTCCGTTGTTTGGCTGGAAAAGCACAGGGTTCCAAGTCGGATGTCGCAACACAGTACCGTCGGCCTTGCGATACTGGATGCCGTTCGCGACTTCAACTGGTACTGTCCACGCGCCCCCTTCCATGCGAGACACCCAAATGCCGACATCGGGATGCTTCTCGTGCGTACCACCAAACCAAGCTGCGACCAAGCCACCACCCTTTGGCTCGACAATCGTAGAAGCATGGCAAGACGGAAAGGATGCCGTTTCATAAATGAATTCGGATTTCAATAATCCGGGAGGTGCAGCCGAAAGAAAGCTCGTAGTACTCGTCAACAGGCCGAACGCCAGAAACCAAGTGAACCGCATCGAGAATGCTCCAGTGAGAGGTAAAACTAAAAAAGTAAGGTTCGATCGTAGATACGCCGTTGCCAGGAATTTCACTTAT
>JAYVPE010000068.1:0-2726 GCA_043757575.1 Pirellula sp. | reverse complement strand
GGTAAACTTCAAGTTAGGGAAGACCGGTTCAATGGCCAATGGCAATGGAGCGTCGGGAGATCCTTTAATATGCGATGTTGTCCAGGCTGTTCGCGAGGCAACAGTTGATCGCGGTGAGTCTTGCGAGAAAAGCGGCAAGTTCCACACAATTGCCAAATAAAGGGCGAAGCCAACGGTATTGGTTTTGATTCGTCTAAAGTCGATAGAAAGGACTCGCCAAGTCATGAGATCTAGTCCGGTAAAATTGGGGCCAACAGAGCGGTGCACAGTCGCGACGCGATCAGCATATGTTAACGTATTCCTTCACAGAGCGGGATGCGATGTCATGAACCCATCGGCGTCGCGTGTCAAGTCATTGGGCTGGTTCAGGGGCGGTTCCAGCATCCAGGTTGAAATCTTTTTAGTTCGATGGTTTCAATCGATTTGGAGTCTAAGGGTTTTCCGCCTTTCGGCATGAGGCATTTTGACTGCATGATTCCTCCATTCACCTGCGGATTGAATATGAACTGATTAGAGAATTCCAAACGTCGCATACGCCTGCTGTGCTGACATACCCGATCGAATCGCGTCACGTACTTTGTTTTCGTCATGCGCTTTTGCCCATGCCGCCGCAAGCACATCGAGAACAATACGCTTTGGCACAAACACCACTCCGTCTTCATCTGCGGCCACGAGATCTCCTGGCGAGACCGCGACCCCGCCGATCTCGACGGTAACATCGAAATCGATGACTCTCTGACGATCCTTCGAATCATAGGGAGAGCCCCCTAACGAATATGCAGTGAATGCCATCGATCGCATCTTTGCAATATCTCGCACCGCTCCATCCACCAATACACCAACACATCCGCGATTGCGAGCCGCGGTACTGAGTAGTTCGCCCCAAATTCCCGACCGCAACGAGCCAGCCGCAGAACAAACAATCACATCCTCTTTCTCGCAGCTATCGATGGCCTTGAGCTCGAGCTCATATGGCTGCGGGTCCGAGAACGCCATATCTGCCCACAATGTTGTCTTGCAATACCCGACCATCATCGAGCCGTTCGCCCCCGAAACGTTTGCTGTTTGATTTCGAAAAGGAAGTCTCGGCGATTGATGTCGAAAACCCGACGCATCCAGCGCATCGCAAATCAGAGCTACGGAAAGGCACTCCCTCGCCATATCCAGCGAAACACTGACTACACTACTGAACTTGCGGACCTCTTCGACGATCATGATACTTTCATTCCCCGTTCCGGCAGGTGGTGATGTGAGCTTGGATGATAACCAAGCGACTCAGAGAGCTTTGTTGTAACCTTGAGAATGGCTGAAATTGCTAAGCTTCGCCCCTCCTCATCTATTCGTACTGTTGGGCAAGACATGCTAATCGCGGCCACAACGTTCTCTACATCAAAGATCGGTGCAGCAATACATATCACCCCTAAGTCGGTTTGATTCTCTTCGACCGCATAGCCATCAACTCGAATCTTGTGCAAGATTGCCTCCAGCTCATGCGTTTCCACGACCGTATGAGGAGTTCGCTTTTCGAGGACCACTTTGCGGAGAACATACCTCTGCCGCTCCTCTGGCTGAAAGGCAACGATAGCCCTGCCCAATGCGGTGCAAAGCGCCGGATCGCACATGTTCGCTTCCACGACTCGACGAAGCGGTCTACGACTTTCGATCACATGTGTGTAAACCACTCGCTCCATGCGAACCACCCCGAGATTGATCGTCTCACCCAATTCTTGCTGCAATAGAAGCATGGGTCCGTTCGCCAGATTGATCAATCGCTGATCGCTGAACCCGCTGGCCAAATGACGAAACAATGCCGTTTGACGATATGTACCGCTGCCTACGTTTGCCATATACCCGAGCGAACACAGCGACTTGAGAAGCCTGTGCGCAGTTGATTTTGCTAACCCAACCTCGGCGGCGATTTCCGAGAGGCTCTTTCCCACGAGATGTCCTGAAGTCGCCTCGAGAATCGAGAACAGTTTTGCAATGTGCGTTGATTCCATAATACGGAATTTAGTCCATCGCGAGGCCGATTGGAAGACCTGCGGTCACGGAAGACAAAAAGAATCGCGCGTATTGATTTTCTAAACCACGAATGGCACGAATAACACGAATAACAAAAAGGCAGTTTGCTTCAATTTTAGAAGATTAAACAGTGTTCGATTCTGCTGGCGCAAAGTCTATTGCGATTGCGATTTTGATCTTGGTCTCGACTGCATTCGTGTCATTCGTGCTATTCGTGGTTAAAATACAGACCGGAATTTATAGCTAGCAAAAGCAAAAACTGGATCATTGCGTTCCTTATTTGCGTATGTTGGATTCCTTCTAGCGGAATTTATTACGAAGTCATTTCGTCGAGAGGAGTCGTGCGGTGAGCGGTTTTACAACTTTGGTCGCAGTGGCGCTCTTCATTCTGTCGCTAACAATGGAAACATTGGCTCAGCAAGTTGCAGACGGGCAAATCGCCGTTGTTTCCAACTCGCGGCAGCAGAGTTTTGTCAGTTTTAGTTGATCTGATACGCAAGATGCTAAAAAGCTTTGCTTCCTTTCGCTTCCCTTACATTGACCCATTGCCTGCTATTTATATTGGCCTGCTTAGCGTATTTGCATTTCGGTCGTTGAATCTCGTCGATTTTGTCGTTCGAACATAGTGTGCCACGACGCTCCGCCGTCGTGATTCGCGACGGCAGAGCGTCGCGGCACTCTGCAGGAACCCACTTGCTCAAATT
>JAYVPE010000067.1:0-10107 GCA_043757575.1 Pirellula sp. | reverse complement strand
TGCTATTACGTTAAACCGCAAAAACGCCTGGAGGGTTCGGGTTTTTTCGGGAAAACATCAAAGTCTCTCAGTTAAGGTTCGCTTGATTGAGGACTAGCAGCACTCCGTGTGCCAGACATGTACGGCGTGCCTTGGAAGTTCGAATATAAATCCGGCAAGGATTCCCCGATAATTCGTGAAGCTTCATCTGATAGATCGAACCCGCCGAGCGAATTAGGTAGAATAACATCTAACGCGGATGGAACACCGGTTCCAACGGAGGCTCCGTAGGCTCCCGCAGATATAGCAGCCTGCAATGCAACATAGTTTTTCACCAATGGAACTGCGCTACTTCGACTCCACTGTCGTAACGCTTCAGCTGCAACGACGTTGCCCATACTGTGTGCGATCAAATGCGTTTTTTCTTGTCGAAGTGTTTGTAGGAAATGCTTAAGAGCCCTTCCAGATCGCAATGCTTGGAATTCGCTTGCGTTGTACGTGTTGGCCATAGATTCCGGAAAGCCTACCATTCTTGGTGCTTCACGATTGTTGAATGTGGGCCAATCGAAGGCTACAAATTCGCCTCTGTAACCCTCCCAATACAGTCTCTTAACAGCTGTCTTTGCGAACACAGCCTTCCATTCCGGAGCCATTTCCCAGCCGTGAAGCACAACGAGTGTGTCGTCTCCTGAAAGGAACGGTGTCTGGAGTACGGTGGATTTGCCTGTTTCTATCGAATCTCCGAAGTGTGGGAATCCTAGGTTCTTTCGAATGTCGATTCCATTGGCTAAGTATGGGATCTCGCGACGAGTGTAAAATGCAGTAATGTCACGAAGATCGAGTTTGACCTCGCGCTCGCGTGTAATGACGTTTCCACCAGGATAAGTTACTTTAACACGAAAGATTAAAGTGGGTTTAAGCGAAGCAGTTGCGTCGCCTCGCGCAATGTTACCCCACGCTTCAAAAAGATAACGCAAAACACCATTGGTCTGCCCTGTGAAGTCTAGGTCGATCTTCTGCGAAGAATTTGCAATCCGAAACTTTTCGTCACTCTGCTCAACTAGTTGCATGTCTGCGGAAGCGGAGTTTTGAACGTGTGCTAGTGGATTGTCCGAAGTCGAAGCCGACTTGAAAAAGTGGAGTTTGCTGTTGGAATCGTCCCGCAATTCACCCTCGAATTCAATTTTTGTACTGCTTAGCGTCGTGAAGTATCGGAGCACAGGCGACACTTTGAAATTAACTGGAGCGAAGTCTTCGAGATCTCTTTTGGAAAGGATCTTGTTGTCCGTATTGTCCGGTTTTGTGATTAGATTGTTCAAAACATCGATTTCTTCTGACTGTGGATCGGTCAGCCTGCCTTCCTGATCGTTGTTTAGCCAAAACGTCAACTGCTGATCAAAGTTGTTATCGAACTCGATCTTTCCGTCCCGATTTCCATCCACTCCAATGTTCAAATCCGTAACGATAAAACGCGACTTATCATCGCCCAACGGCCTACCATCTTCCCGATCAATTGCAGTGACTATTATGTACATTCCGTTTATCGTCGTCTCATCGATTCCCTCTATCCAAAATGAAAGCTTATTCGTTTTTGGTCGCAATCGAGTTTCTGGCTTTATGGTAAATACTCCATCGCTACCTGAGGTTACCCCGGTCCAATTATCGTATGTCCATAGCGATATCTTCGAGTCGTCGAAACTGAGTTTAATATCTGCGGCTTGAACCATCCAATTGGATACGCTTATTGTTGCCTTAGTAAATTCTTGGGCGAAATTTGGATCGATTATTTGATTGTCTCTAACCAAGTAGTCGGGCAAAAACTTGATAGTACCGGCTTCCGTTTGGCCGGTCTTAGTTGGGTCTTTCTTGGTAAAGTTGCTGTTCTTGATTATCACAGCACCCGGATCCTGCAAAGAGTCCTCGAAAACTTCTTTCATTCCATCAACGAGCAGATCTGTTCCGCCAACAGTGATCTTAACTGTCGCTCGCAGGCCGCCAAAAGTGCCTGTAATAGATTTGTCGCCAAGTTGAACACTTTCACTCATCCCCTCTAAATAAAAGGTGGTCGAACCTCCAGTCTCAGGGATTCCTAACTGAGTAGCGAAATAAGACCCTGGATGCAACATTTCGTAAGTAGCCAAGTACAAAGATTGAGCAGGAATTTTCTTCCAAATCCGAATTTCGCTTTCATTCCATCCACCTAACCCAAATTCGGCCGAGTTGTTTTGCGGATTCGAAAACGTCATCGTCAACGCGACCGTGTTACCTACCAATTGCGTAACGCCTGCAATATTATCATTGTAGTCAACAATTCCATTTCGGTTTTGATCACCAGAGTTGATCTGAACGAACCGGCCAAACTTCCCGCCGAATATCTGCCTGACTTTTACCTCGTCTTTATCGTCATCATCGGAGTCGACTTCGTAGTTTTCGTTGTCGATGAAGAGTTTGAATTCGTTCGGACAACCGGATGATGATACGTCTCGGATCGGCATGTATCCGACGCTTGGGGTCCCTCGCACGACTTGACTGGTGGTGCCCGTACTTGAGGGTGACTGTTCCCCTTCGCCTTGCCCGCGCGAACTGCTTGTACTGCTTGTACTGCTTGAACTGCTCGTCAGTCCTGGGGAATGGACCCGAATCGTCGATGTCAACGTGACCGGGTCTCCTTTGAACGCGCGTTTCGTTGTGACTTCAAAAACCCCGTTGACTAGTTGGATGGTTCCGGTAGAACGGACCCCATCGCTCCATAAGACGTCGGACTCGAAGTCGGATGCACGGCTCGTTGATAGACTAGATGTAAAGCGAGCGACCTTGGAGGCGAAATCGGAATCCGCGGCTACTATTCTGCTGATGGGAACAAAGGTGATGGATGCCACGGAGACGTCTAGGCTTAAGGATGATTCCGTATTGGTCGCCGTCCCAAGTGTTCGACGGATCTCGACACTTGGCTGGAATGTTCCTGCTGCATAGCCCAACGATTCTCGCACTTGATACCAGCCACCGTTGGAAACTAAGTCATTTCGATTCAGGGAGCTTCGAGTGTCGTTCCAATTGATACCCACACCGAACTTGGTGCTCGGCTCGCTGCGTTGATTGCCATAAAAATGAACTACGTTTCGACGTTGCGACGATTCGAATGTGAGGGCAGCAAGGTCTTGCGTAAACCAGCCTACTGCCGGATTGCTCGGATTGGCGGTGTAAGACTCGATTGCACCGCTTGGGTCCGCAATCGCAATGGCAATACGGTGCTGACCGCTTGCCGCATACGTATGTGACGACCTCAGTTCGTATCGTCCCTGAGAAGTTGAGACGATAGATGCCAATGACGTGGCACCATCTCCCCAGAACACTTTTGCGATCAATTGTGAAATCAACGTGGCCGGTACATTGCTTTGAAAGCTAGCCAATTTCCCTGATTGGGAAACAGACGTTGCAGTCGAAGCGACTGAGTCAATTTCGTCCAGGACTAGTTGCTGAACGACAGATATCGAAGCGGTCGCGCTCGAGAATTCTCCATTTTGGGTAACCATCTCGACTTGGACCGTTTTGTCGCCCATTGTCGAATAGGGAGGGGTTCCAAGAATATGGAAGTTACCAGGGCTTAAACGTCGAACTGCTCCGTCGGATATCGTTCCATCACCCCAGTTGAGTTTGACCTTATAGGACGCTGGGGTGTAGTTGCGAGAATCTCGGAATGTGCCAATGTTCACCCCAACATCCAACCCGCGCGGCAGGCTCAACCCTTGGTCGAGCATCAATTTCGGCGGCGTAGCCTTTACAAACAGCTCCACCTCCGCACTTGAGAACCGTCCTCGCGAATCCTTGATCGATAAGTTGAGTAGTTGCTTGCCGGCAATACTGAAGGTAAGGTTGATTGGAACAATTTCCCACTGCCGTTGACCAGTAGAGAAGTTCGTCGATCGGATGGTGCCGGAAGCAATTATCTGATTGTTGGTCGTAAGAATTTGGACCACCGAGCCTACGGACAAATCGGTTGAGTCGATATAGTCAAAGCCAGCCAATGCGCCTTGGTACTCTTGGTCGACATCGACCGAAAAAGGTGATGTTTGGGCTGCAAATTTTGCGGGCTGGACATTGATCTTGACTTTGGCTGGTTGGCTTTTGGTTGCGCCGTCCGTGACGATGTAACTGAACTCGACGTTGCCATGGAAGCCTTGCGGATCGTACTGAAAGCTGCCATCTGAGTTGAGCGATACGGTACCCTGACCGGTAGAAAGCGGTTTCCAAAGAATGGCTCGGAGCGCTTGGTCCTCGCTGTCGGTGTCGTTGCGCAGGATCGAGCGATCGAATCCGATGTTGAGTACGTCACCTATGAAGCCACTCGCCGAAAAGGCATCGTCAACTGCACGCGGAGCAGATTGCTTGGACTTGAATGTGAGTTTTGCATACTCGCTACTCTTCGGTCCGTCGGTCACTCGATAAACGACCGTGTCGTTGCCCAAGTAACCTGCGGTTGGCTTGTAGACGAACTGTCCATCGGCATCAACCGTGAAGGTGCCATGGAATGGGCCACTTTGGAAATCAAGGCTGAGGGGGTCTTTGTCCGGGTCGGTAGCGGGAAGATTGCCGATAACGCTATAGACGGCATCGAATAGTCCACCCTCATTGAAATTGCGAACTGCATCGTAGGAATCGCTCCTGGCCGCTGGTCGATCGTTCTTGATGGCAATCGAAATCGTTGCTGGTTGACTGTAGTTGGTGCCATCGAAAGATCGGTAGGTGAACGCATCGTTGCCAAGGACGCCGTCCGTGTTCTTGTATTCAAAGCTACCATCGGAGTTGACCGTGGCGGTGCCCTTGGTTGGCGAGGCAACCAACGAATAGGTTAGCTTGTTGTTTTCGAGATCTCGCGAATTGCCCGGCATGGAAAACGGGGAGTCGTCCGATTTCGTGCGTATTGTCCCATGCCGTCCTGTAGTTACGGAGAAACTATTGCTCGTCGGGGGATCGTTCTGGACATGGATTAGAACGGCTGTTGGTGGGCTCCACTCGGCACCGTCGGTGATTCGGTAGGTGAACGATTGCAAGCCTGGGTGCAATGGGTCTGGTTCGTAAAGGAACGAGCCATCGTTCGAAAGTTGGAGGTATCCGAAGTCAACACCTTGTACCAATTCCGCCCTCAAAGGATCGGCGTCTAAATCAAAATCGTTGCTGATGAGTCTAGACTTCGACTTACTATTCGATAATCTGCGCGTCAATTCCGTAAACTCCTTTGGACTTCCGCGCTGAAGATATGTCAGCAGATCTATGCCACCCGTGTAGACTTTTTCGTCAAATGACAACAGACGTCCAGTTTGCGGTCCGCTTACAACTCTGGCGTAACCAACTCCCGAATTCGCATCTATTGTGCCACCTGGGCTAATCCAATACTCATCGATTTGGTCCGGCACATCCGTTTTCTTCCAATTCGTTTTTGGGGGCGTGTTGGTCACATTGATCGTGATAGTCCCGGTAGAGCTGGCGAGACCGTCGGATGCCGTGTACGTAATGAAAGTTGATTCGACGTGACCTGGCAATGGAGTAAAAACAAATACACCTGGGCCACGGGAAGCGAGAGTTCCCACGCTGGGCTGAGTGAGGATGCTCAGAGTTAAAGAATCGCGATCACTATCCGTTGCAAACTCACTGAGATTTATAATAAGTGTTTTGCGGTGGTGTACGCTGAGCGTCGGAGATGTTAGCGAGGGCGCTTGATTCGAGACCTCGAACACAACCTGCTCCCAGGCGGAGTACGCCATGCCGTCGAATGCACGAACTCGAACGCCATCGAGTCCGACAAAGCCTTGAGCAGCACGATAGGTGACGGTTCCGTTACGATTGTCCGTTACTCGAGGATTGCTGCTGAACTCAAACGTGAGCGGATCATTATCAACGTCGGTTGCTTTGAGTGAAGTGGTTGTGGCGCCATTGGTTTGGACGTGCAGTTGAAATCCGGAAAGGGTTGGTGGATTGTTCGTTCTCGCCGAAACGGCAGGAACATTGATCGAGGCAGTTGTCACCCTCGAAACCACTTGACCATCGCTTATTCTCACAACGCGATACTGAAATGAATCACGTCCTTGGTAGCTTGCAATTGGCGTGTATACAAAGGACCCATCCGCGTTCAGAACTAAGGTTGTAGCAGCATGAATTGGTGGCTGTACGAGCTGGTAGGCGAGGCCAGACCAATCGTCAAGTGTGGGAAAGTAATAGTTGGACGAGAACTGAGTCACGTAGTTTCTGTTGTTCCCTCCCACCGATGAGCGAAGTATCGCGTAACTCCATTCCGTTGAGCCATAGAATCCGAGGTAGTCGTTATTGACCATCGGTCCAACTTGGAAACCGATTGTCACAGGACTGCTATAGCTAAATCCATTGAAAGAGCGGAACTGAAATGACGCATTGCCGAAATATCCTGGGTTTGGTGTGAAGGAAAACGTTCCGTCGGTGTTTATGACTGCTATGCCGTGAGTTGGTGTTCCAAAAATCGATGCGGTCATTGCTAATTCGCCGCTCGCGTAGCCATCATAGGCGTTGTTAAGCAGGCTGAATTGTAAGCTTGAAGTAGTTTCGTCCGGTCGTACGTAGAAGGAACGATCATAAGCAGATGGGACTGGCAAGTTGACATTAATTTTGATCGTGGTTGACGGCGAAGTGTTTCGTCCATCTGAAACGGTGAATCGGAACAAGTCCGCCCCAGTGAAGCCAGGATTCGGTACGTAGACCGTTTGACCGTTCGAATCCATGGAGAGTAGCCCATGTTGGACATCCGAAAGCGCCCTGAAGATGAGCGTGTCCTCTGGTGAGTCGGTAGCGAGCCAGAAACTGGGAATAGTAAGAGTATCATCCATAATGACGTCGAACGTTCGAGCGTAGGTTACGGGAGGCAGATTCTCTACTCGGATCGAAACCGTTCCCGTTCCAGGAGTTGGCCAGGCGTCGTAGGCATTGTAGGTAAAGGTATCGACCCCATGAAAGTTGTCTTGTGGTACGTAGACCAACGTACCATCCGCATCGAGTCGGAACGTCTTTGCATGTGCAGGGCCGGTTCCAGGACGGACTGCAACGCGGAGAGTGTCACCGTCCACATCGTAGTCATTGACAAGTACATTTTTGAAGAGATTTGTGGCATTGTCGATCCGATAGTTGTCGGCGCTCGGTGATGGCACAGCGTTGGTCAACGCCAAGCTGACGGTCGCCTCGTTGCTCTCGAGCAAGCCGTCAAAGAAAGTGTAAGTAAAAGAGTCGGTCCAATTCGGATTCAGGTCTTCGCTCCATCGTTCATACAGGATTTGCCCGTTCTCGTGAATTGTGACGCGTCCATCGGTCGGCTGTGTTTTGACTTCGACAAGTAGTGAATCATCGTCCGCGTCGGAAGTCCGAGACGAGAGCTGTTGTTCCACTGTATTGTTTCGACGCACCTTCAAAGCAAACGGCATTGCCACTGGGGCATGATTGACAGTGTCTATTGAGATGGTGGACGTGGGACTCTCGATGATCCCATCGTACAAAGCATATGTAAACGAATCGCTACCGACGAAGTGAATGCTAGGTGTGTAAGTCCAGGATTGACCCTTGAGATCGATGATCCCGTTCGCAGGCAAGGACTTGAGCCGGAATTGCAACGGATCTCCATCGGAGTCGGTGAGTAGGGGAGTTTTAGTAAGCGACCGATCGTGAGACATCGAAAACATTTCGTCGGTGGCAGTCGGCGTTGTGTTGATGATCTGCATGGAAACCGATGCAACATTGCTAAAGGCAATTCCGTCCCAAAGCTTGTACGCGAATGAATCGGGCCCGAAATAACCCGCATCGGCGATGAACGATACAGTCCCGTCCGATTTGGGAACAACAAGCCCATGTGTCGGTTCAGTGGTCACAACCACTTGGGTCAAGTCCCCATCGGCGTCGGTATCATTGCTCTTAATGGTAAGGTTGCTTTTTCGGGAATGTGGAACGATAACATTGATATCGTCGACAGCGACTGGGATGGCGTTGGAGACGGTGAGCGTAACAGTCGCGGGAAGGCTCCAAAGGTCGCCATCGGAAGCCGAATACGCGAAAGCGTCTTGTCCTGCGAAACCAGGATTGGGTGTGTAGGTAAACCCTCCATCAACGTTCATGTCGAGCATGCCATGCAACGGTGGTTGGACTACCACAGCGCGTAGGGGCTTTTCGTACATGCCATCGATATCATTTTGGGTAACTCCCCGGGAGCTTTCAACTTTGAGAGTTGCGTTGTGCCCTAAACGGTAGTCGTCATCGACTGCGATCGGTGGAGCGTTCATAACTCGGTAATGAATCGAGACTTCGGCCGTTGCTCCATCCGGTTCGGTTCCCACGAAATGAATGTCATTGTTCCAGTACAGCTCGGTTGGATGTACTGTTGCGTAGACTCTCACAGCCCCATTCAGTCCCACCTCTGTACGCAAATCGCTTCGCTGCGTTACGGTCGTCGTCTCGTTCAAGTAGTTATCGTTTCGGAACTCGCCGACAAGAAACTCGGTAGTTTCCCTTTGCCTAATGACGGGCAAAATCCCGGCGCTGACAAAATAGAATGGTGCATTGTGGACGGTCACGTCGGTCGTTGCGTGAAATCTGTGGACGCTTTCAGCTCCGTCAATCGTTTCCGGAATACGAAGCTCGGCACGAATTGGTAAAGGAAATTTCGTTCCGTCTTGATCTTCTGGCGTCATGTCTGGAAATGTAAGGTTGGTAGTAACCAGAGCCAACTCGCTGTCAAAACCGCCACCACTCATAACTATAGACGAAATCGGTAACACCGTAGTCGAGGTTCCGTTGTTAACCAGCAATTCCCAATCGGTCGTGTCAGATGGGAAGTGGTATGAAGACCTACTCGTGGTAACCAACAATTCCGATTCGTCAAAAAATCCCAAATTGGACCCGCCATTGATGTATGAAACAAACCACGGCCGGCCACCTTGGCAATACGTTACTTCGCCAAATACAAAAGTAACATTTATAGGTACTGCCTGTTGACCGCTGGCTGAGCGACGAACGGCGGTGTCACCTACGTTGCATGCAATGTCGCCGGCGGGTCCCCACCAGAAAGCTACGGCGCCATTCGTCGGACCCGATGGGTAAACAAAAGTAGGACCGTTCGGAACCGTCGGTCCAGTTGGTTCAACAGGGCCAACGGCCCCGCTTGGACTCGTAGTATAGACTGGCCAACCAAGACCGGCGAGCGGTTCTGAATACGAACTACAAACCCCGTATTGAAGATTCTCAGGACCCCCGCTGCCAAAAGCCTCATCTCCATTTACGTCATAGTAGTGGCACTCACTGATAAAATTAGGATAGAACTCTCCTTCAGCTCGTTGATAAGTGACCTTGTCGGAAATAGAAGATTGTGAATATGCGGGGCGCAACGAGACACCTACTTCAGCGGGAATCATGTTGTCGAAGGACTCAACCAAATCTGAGCTCAAAAGAAATTTCGCTTCGAGCAGCTCAGCGATCATTCGTCGAAGATGGCTTCGCACCGGTTTCCGATTTGACTTTTTGGTCATGACAACCCCAGGCTGTAAAAAAATTTGATAAAACTTTAGATGTTAAAAAAAGGTAACGGTGGTACATCATGCATGTCAAGAAAATTTAGAATTTTCTGGAACTTTTCGAGGTGAACTGAAAGCGCGGAGTGCCGGGCCTCGGGAGGATTTTCGGTGGCTTGTTGAGGAAAGCGGGGCGGAGTTGCTTCAAACTGGAGGGATTTGTGAATGCAGCTGCACGGTCTCGAATAGACAATGAGAGTACTCAATAATGATCCGACTCGTGTGGTCATGCGGTATGTTTTAGTTTGGTAGGAGGCACCTTTCTGTCGAAGGCGTATGAAGCAGGCTTTGGCTGGACATTGCCGAGAGTAGTTCAAAAGAGAATTTGAGTTTGTGATTGGAAGTGATTGGGAAACATAATTAGGTGGCCGAGACCAACAATTTAGTGCGTTGTTAAATACATGTAGCGTTTGCATTGCCGCTTGAGAAGATCGTGAACTTAGTCGCCTATTAGTCCTCAATCAAGCGAACCTTAACTGAGAGACTTTGATGTTTTCCCGAAAAAACCCGAACCCTCCAGGCGTTTTTGCGGTTTAACGTAATAGCAACAAAA
>JAYVPE010000066.1:0-10111 GCA_043757575.1 Pirellula sp. | reverse complement strand
TTCGACGAACGGGAGTCAGATAGTTAGCATTCGGCGAATCTAGCGATCTTTAGCCCATAAATTGATCTTCGTGGCTAGTTTTAGTCCTTCCACTGACATCTAGTCGCGTCTGCACAAGTCGAGACTGCATAAGAAATGCTGGACCTAGATTTGCAATGACGAAGATAGCGTTGGCTTTAAAAAACAAATTTTGGCATGCAAAACCGGCTACGGAGAAAAAATCCAATTGAAAATCGCACTCCTAAAACTAGTGGTTTGTCAAACTCTAGTTTTCGGGTTGCGATACTCGTCACCTCGTGCCAAATGGCACTCACGTCGAAAACAAATAAGCATGTTGGCTGCGATCGTATGCGATTCTGTGATCATTTGAAATCCTTTTTTATTTAACCGCAGAGGTCGCGGCGGGACGCAGAGTCAGATCGTTATTGAACAAATCTCTGCGGAACTCTGCGTTCTCAGCGGTTAGTTATCCTTGGTAATTGTTTGGGCCTGAATGCTAAACAATAGATAGCCGGTATATAATCCGGGTATGGGCATCGTGCTACTTGTTCTCGTTTTCCATATCCTGAAAAAGCTTGAAGAACGGACTGTCTGTTGAAAGGATCATTTGACTATCGGGGCCAATCGATTTTTCATAGGCCTCGATTGTCCGCACAAACGTATAGAACTCGCCTGTTTTTTGGATTGCTTCGGCGTAGCGTTTGATGACCTCCGCGTCTGTTTTTCCCTTTTGTTCGCTCGACTTTTGCTCCCCTTCACCTTCGATCCTCGCCACTTCGGCCTTGGTCTCGTTGAGAATAGCAGCCTTTAGTCGTTCACCTTCGTTGACATTCTTAGCCGAAATTGCCTGTCGCTCAGCAATCCATCTATCGAATGTTTTGCGTCGAACACTGTCGACAAATCCAATTTGCGAGATGCCCACGTCTATCAGTTCAATGCCGCGACCTGTATCTCCTTCATTTCCCGTGGAAGCCATGCGGCGATGAGCTTCGACTTTGATGCGCTTTAGAATTTCCGTTCGGCCGAATTCGATACCTTTAGGTTTGGACTTAGTCGCCTTTTCAAGCAGCTCCGCTGGAACCCCGATAGGCAATTGTTCGATCGTGTTTCCAAGCCCAATATCGCTGATTAAAAGCTCTCTATTCGTGCTTCGGACAATCTCCTCAAGGTCATACTGCGTAATGACGTCCCGGATGGAACTGCGCACAATTTGTCCCACTCGCTTCTCTGCTTCCTCCATCGTTCGCAGCCGCTGAATAAATATTTTTGGATCGTTAATGCGCCATATCGCCCAAGAAATTAATTCAATTTTCTTGTTGTCCTTCGTTGGAAGATCCGGCAACAAGTCCTCATGTGTGTCTCCCCAGAATTGGTTGATCTTGGAAACACGTTGTACGGTATCGACCAATGGAAGTTTGAAGTACATTGCTGGCCTTTTATATTCATGCTTTGGCGCGCCGAAACGCAGAACGACTGCCATTTCCCTTTCGTCAATAATGAATACGAATGCGGGCGCAAAGATCAGTAGCAGAGCAAGAACTGCGAGTAGGTAAACGACGTATTTCATGGAGTTTGTGGATCAGTAAAATTGGGTGTTTGGCAAGCTGATTGTGCACGACAGTTCATCGGTCAATTTCTAACGATAGCGCGGATCGCGCGACCACTATGGCGTTGCGCTTCGGACTTTCGGCGCGGCGGTTGGCGATAGGTTTAGCAACGGCAATGGACTGTTTATTTCGCTACCTATGATGATTTTTGGTCCACTGTTCTTTAAAACTTTTTCCATCATCTCGATGTACATGCGTTTTCTTGTTATCTCCGGTGCGAGCTGGTAGCTTTCGTATTTGGCGAGAAGAGCCGATATGGCACCTTGAGCGACTGCAATCTCGCGAGATGCGTATCCTTCCGCTTCGCGGACCAGTCGGTCTCGTTGCGCTTCTGCAGTCGGGATCAATTGATTGCGTTCGCGATAGGCTTCATTCACTAATTGATCGCGTTGTTGAATCGATGCGTTCACGTCATCAAAAGCCGCCTTGACACGGTCGGGCGGCGTCACACGTTGCATTTGTAAGTCCGTGATTGCAACGCCACTGCCGAATTCGGCAAGCCGTTCCGAGAGTTCCTTTAGCGCTATTTGAGTGATTTCTTCTCGTTTGCCGGTAAGCAATTCTTCGGCAGAATAATCACCGACGGCACGATGCATCACCGACCGTGAAACCGCAACGATGACATTCGTAATCTCCCCTGCGTCACCATTGAAGTTAAACAAGTAGTCTTTCGGCTCTGTCACTCGCCAGAAAACGTTCCACTCCACGACCGCGGCATAAAGATCGCCCGTGAGGATGAGTTTATTTTCTTGTTCATCGATTCCCTTAGACGCGTTTTGATTGGTACCGGGCCGCTCGACCTCTGAGTGGGGCAATCTCAAGGAGCGTTCGCCTTGGTCCACTATGAATCGCTGATCGATCCACGGTGCCTTAAAATGTAAGCCAGGCCCATCGGTTCGAAGATACTTCCCAAACCGCAACACGACGGCTTGCTCGTGTGCAGCGACGGAAAAGGTTCCCGCCATTGCAATGTATACGATCAACAGCCCAGCCAGGCCGAAAGCGACAATGCCTACAACTTGTTTGGGGGATAAATCGATTTGACTATTCGATCGGCTCATGTCGGTACTTACTCAAAGAGGTGATTCGTCAGTTTCAAGTGTAGGTCAAGATCGGGTTTGAAGTTGGCCTTCCAGGCGTGGTAAAGGACTACTTCTCTAGTTCGAGGCCCCATTGCCGGGTTTTTTAGGCGCAAGTGAATACAACGAGACCAAAAATTCTTTTCGAAATTGTTTTCGCCGGTAGTTTGCATCCGTTTTGAATAACGATTGACCACACGAGTTTACATACCCGATTGCGAGCCGTCGCCCCAGACTTCCTCGGTGCGAATATGAAAAGCGTCCAATTGATTGAGGCCAAAGGTAGTGGCGATTGCAACGTCTGCTGCATCGCGTCCTCGAGCGATCAATATGCGACCGATTCGAGGCGTGTTATTGCGAGCATCGGCGGGATACCACCTCCCGCCAAGATACACTTCAAACCAGGCGCTGAAATCCATTGGGTAGGGTGCTGAGGGGACACCGATGTCTCCCAAATAGCCAGTGCAATATCGGGCAGGGATATTCAAGCATCGGCAAAAGGTAATTGCCAAATGCATGTAGTCGCGGCAGACGCCAGTTTTTTCCCTGTAGGCCTCGAGTGCGGTGCGAGTCGCTCGGGCTTGCATATAGTCAAATCGAATATGGGCATTCACGAAGTTGCAGATGGCTTGTACTAAGCTCCAGCCAGCAGGTTGCTGACTAAACAGCGACCACGCGATCTCCCGAAGTTCACTGTCTACTTCACAATAACGACTGGCAAGCAAAAACAGTAAGACTTCATTCGGTAGGTCTTGTGGTTTGTGTTGCACTGCCCCCCTTCCTAAGACATCGGGTTTGCCGTCATCTTCAACAATTGCATCATTGAAAAACGTCGACCGACCAGCCGGAACCAAGACTCGGCTGCATCGGTTGCCATAGATATCGGAATAGCAACTAATGGGAGCGTGCGGCTCAACCCTGAGCCGTTCGGGAGACTTTATGAGGGCATCAATCGAAGGATGCAGGCTGAGCACTAGCACGAGCGACGTGGGCTCGGGAAAGATAAACGCAATTTCGAAACCAACCCGAATGAACATAACCCACCCTTGGGTCGAACATCGACCAAAACGAGTATTTACAAACCAAAGCATTGGCTATCATGATAGACCTCTTACAGCATAGCGATGATTGTAACCTGAATTTCACCGAGCCTGCTTGCACCAACCAAAGGATTCTTGATATGCCGCAAAACAAAACTTGGTATTTTTCCTACGGCAGCAACTTGTCTAAACAGCAAATGCTCCGCCGAACGGGTTCAATTCCGATGTCGCGATTAGTCAGCCTTGCTAACTTCAGGCTGGCCTTCAGGAAAGTACTTTCCAGCGAAGATGTCTACGCTACGATCGTTCCAATGCCGGGCGGGCTGGTCCATGGCGTGGTCTACTCTTGCAGTCCGCATGCTATGTCGCAACTCGATCTAGTCGAAGGCGTTGCCGAAAACTGCTATCGCCGCGAGTTGGTCGAGGTGACCACGCACGATGGCGACGTCCTGAGCTGCATCGTCTACATAGGTGAAGCGTTTTCGGTGGAGGAATCTGTTCCAAGTTCTAACTACTTGGATTTGATCCTAACGGGTGCCAAAGAACATCAGTTGCCGGTCGACTACATTAAGTCGATCACAACCCAAGCGAGATGCGGCACAACTGACGTTACCGTTTGACTTCCGTTGGTTCCAAAAATGGAATTATTTCAGGAGCTTGACATGTCCCGTTGCTGCATTGATACATGACCAAGGATGCTTGGCCGTTAACCTCTCTGCCTTCCACCAAGCCTGACAATTTCGTACCAGCCATCGAATTAGCAAGTTCCGGTTCTTGGTGTGTAAGCACAATGAGTGTTCGTGGTCGGAGTGATCCAAATGCATGTACAACTGCCCTTTGTTTTGCCCCCGGATTGCGGGCTACGTATACAAGCTCCGTACTGGGCCCAATGAAATAGTCCAAGGCAATGAGCATCTGCCCCACGGAGCCTGGCGATTGATGCATCAATGGCGAGGCTTGCTGGAACGTCTCTTCGGCTAGTTGAAACATGCGGGCGCCATTCGTGAGGTGAGCACACTTTACTAAAGCCATTGCGGCCATAGCATTGCCGCTTGGGACGCTTCCATCGTGCTGGTCTTTGTATCGCGTTATCAGTTTTTCAGTATCTTCCGCAGTAAAGAAAAACCCACCCTGTTCATCGTGGAAGTACTCATCCATGATCGCAATAAGCGAGCACGCTCGGTCAATGTACTCTGCTTTCCCTGTGCATTCAAAGAGTGTGATCATTGCATCAGCCAGATAACTGTAGTCCTCGAGAAATCCATCGATCTCGGCTGTCCCCTTTCGCCACGCGTGCAATAGTCGGCCGTTTTCTCGTGTCATCGACCGTTGAATGAACTCAGCGGCTGCTTCGGCTGCATCAAGATATTTTGGAATCGAGAAAACAACCCCAGCCCTAGCCATGGCGGTTATCATCAACGCGTTCCATGAACACAAAACTTTGTCATCAAGACCTGGCCAAATACGCTCGTTTCGAACTTCAAGTAGAGCTTTTTTATCTAGCTTCAATTCATTTGTAACTGCTTCGAGTGATCTCCCAAGTCGTTTTGCGAATGCGGTGAGTGGTTCTGGATGGTGAAGAATGTTTTTGCCTTCGAAATTGCCACCGAAAGTTACGCCATACGCTTCGCAAAATAGTTCTCCTCGCTCCATACCGAGTATATTGAGGATCTCTTCGCGGGACCAGACGTAGAACTTCCCTTCCTCTCCTTCGCTGTCCGCATCGCGAGTGCAGTAGAATCCCCCATGTTCGTCCGTCAAGTCATCCAAGACATAGTCCATGGTGTCGCAAACGACATTTTGATAACGGAGATTACCGGTAAGCAGATAACCATCAATATAGGCGCTCGCCAATAGCGCATTGTCGTATAACATCTTCTCAAAGTGAGGGACCAACCATTTTTCATCGACGCTATAGCGTGCGAATCCACCGCCCAAGTGGTCATAGATTCCACCATCGGCCATGCAATCGAGCGTTTTGGTAATGATGTGAAGCCTTTGTTCACTTGGTCGGCGCGTTTGCAGTTGGATCAACAGGCGAATATCCATCGCGTGTGGGAACTTAGGCGCCTCACCAAATCCGCCACAGCGTTCGTCAAATGCTTGCGTCAGCCACTTGTCCGCGTTCCATAGCAATTGTTCATCGAGCGCTAAGGCTTTGTCCGCTTGGTTTTCTGGTTCGGTCTCGTTGGCTTGTCGAGCAACTTTGGCCTTGGGTTGGCTTGACAATAGCAGATGCCGCGTAATCTCCTCGCTTTGATCGAGCAGACTTTCGCGTTTGTACTTCCACGCATCGACAATGGATTGCAACACCTCGAGAAACCCAGGACGCCCCCAGCGGCGTTCTGGCGGCCAGTAGGTTCCACCGTAAAATGGTTTCATGTCGGAACTCAGAAAGACGCTCATCGGCCAGCCGCCGGAACCGGTCAGCATCTGGACCGTCTGCATGTAGATATGATCAAGATCGGGCCTTTGCTCGCGATCCACCTTGATTGAGACGAAGTTGTCATTAAGAAACGCCGCGATCGCAGCATTTTCAAAGCTTTCATGCTCCATGACATGACACCAGTGGCAAGCGGCATAACCAATCGAAAGGAATATCGGCTTGGTCTCAATCCCGGCCTTTTCGAGTGCCTCAGGCCCCCATGGATACCAATGAACGGGGTTGTTTTGATGTTGCAATAGATAAGGACTGGTGGATCCAACAAGTTTGTTTGGCATTCGATTTTCGATTTTTTATAGGTAAATGGCTCGAGTCTAAGGTATTGCTTTGATCGTAATCTTATACTGAACACACGTTTATTTTATCTGCTAAGCTCCTTCACCAATGGCCCGACTGTGCAATACGCTAGTTTATTCGCCCTGTTATAAGCGCACACTTGTATTCTCTTGTCCAAAAACATCCAATTCGTCTATCAAGAAAACGCAACAATGATTGCCATTCATCCCGCCGCCCTAGCGTCACATCTGGTCACCGTTCTATTCAGTTTGCATGCAACCATTGCATTTGGCCAATCCACCCAAACGAAACCAGGTGCAAATGATGCTGATGCCGCCAAGTACTTTCAAGCGTGGCTAGATACAGAATGCAAACGACATCCTGTGTTCTCCACACAGCAAGGCAATCGAGAATATGATGGTCAGATGGACGATTTATCGCCAAAAGCCCGCGCTGAGGATGCTTGGCGCGATCAAGAAATTCTGAAAGAACTAGCCAAACAATTTGACCGAACAACGCTGTCTCGAAACGCTCAGATCGATTTAGAAATTTGGGAGAGCTTCCTAAAATACCGAGTATGGCAATTCAACAACAGCGATGACTTTGCAAACGACCCTCGCATTTATCTCCTCTATTGTTCGGACAGTGTGTTTGGACTGTTCACTCAGTCGACACTGCCACGCCATAGAAACGTTGAAAACGCTGTCAGCAGAATCGCACGCATCCCTGATGTCATCGCTGCCGCTAAGGCATCGATCAAGAATCCACCCAAAATACTCACCGAGGTTGCGATCAAGCGAACT
Source organism: Pirellula sp. (assembly GCA_043757575.1). Taxonomy (GTDB): domain Bacteria; phylum Planctomycetota; class Planctomycetia; order Pirellulales; family Pirellulaceae; genus JBKCUI01. Next base: position 2,863 of record JAYVPE010000066.1, on the reverse strand, counting down.
GAGGGAGCTATCGCGTTTTATGAAAAGGATATCTTTGCTCTCGCAGAAGAATCACCGCAAATCAGCTCGCTCGCTGTCCCATGTCGCAAAGCTGCTGAATCGTTGAGAGACTACAAAAAATTTCTTCAGGAAGAGGTGTTGCCGCGATCCGATGGAGAATGGCGAATTGGTGAGAAAAAGTTTAGCGAAAAATTGGCTATGGAATTGGATGCGGGACTGTCAGCCCAAGAGGTGATCGACACGGCCGAAGCTGAAGCCAACCGGGTTGAGCGGGAGATGTACTACGTCGCCAAACAACTTTGGAGTTCCGTCATTAAAACCAGACCTTTGCCAGCAGATGACACGATCGGTCGACGAGAAACGATTCGAGCTGTATTGTCAGATCTTGGAAAGGATCATGGCGTGTCGGAAACACTGGTCAATGACGCACGCGGCACAGTCGAAAAGATCAAAACATTTATCCGCCAGAAAAAAATTCTCACTTTGCCGGACCCGGATCAATGTTCTATTATCGAGATGCCGGAGTTTCAACGCGGATTCTCGGCAGCTTACCTAAACCAAGCTCCTCCATTGGATGCCAAAGCAAAGAGTCTTTACGCGATATCGCCTCCTCCATCCGACTGGCCTACCGATCGTCAGGAAGCATTCTTTCAAGAATACAACCGTTCGATGTTACAAGTGCTGACCATCCATGAAGCGTATCCTGGCCATTACGTTCAATTGGACTATAGCAACCGGGTCGATTCACTCATCCGCAAAGTCCTTTCGTCCGGCGTCTTCGCTGAGGGCTGGGCTGTTTACACTGAGCAAATGATGCTCGATGAAGGCTATGGAGACGGTGACTTGGCTCTGCGTCTGCATCAGCTCAAATTTTACATGCGAGCGGTACTGAACGCCATCTTGGACTACCGCATGCACTGTTCGGCCATGTCAGACGATGAAGCAATGGCATTGCTCGTCGATCGCGGCTTCCAAACGTCCGGCGAAGCCATCGGCAAGATCCAACGAGCGAAACAAAGCTCGTGTCAGTTGTCCACCTACTTTGTTGGCCGAACAGCATTCTACCGTTTGCGACAGAGTGTACAGCGGGCTCGCGGCAGTGCATTTGATCTGGGGCAATTCCATGAAGAAGTCTTGATGAAGGGAACGCTGCCCGTGAAATACTTAACCGAGTTGGTGAAGTAATTCCAAATTATCGGACACCGAAGGGTTCGACCGCCCACCTTTAATATTGTACTCTCTGATTCAAACTCGATACAGTAAAATTGTCGAGATAAGAGTTGATGAAGCACACACAAACCAAAAGCGATTGGAATCAGCATGAACACCATGTATTGGAGAAGCGTTCTTGTCATATCAGTGTTCGTTGGATGCCTGAGTTCATTTGGATCTGCTCAGCAACCACCTGATGGCAAACTAAGAATCATTGTCTTTGGCGCGCATCCCGATGATGCCGAATATAAAGCAGGTGGCACTGCTGCCATGTGGGCCAAGCTTGGTCATCACGTGAAACTCGTATCGGTCACGAACGGCGATATCGGCCACTGGCAGTTGGCGGGTGGACCACTCGCACAAAGGAGGGCAGCAGAATCCAAAGCCGCCGCCAACGTTCTAGGAGTTACCTCACAAGTGCTTGACATTCACGACGGGGAGCTAATTCCGACTTTGGAGTATCGCAAGTTGATTACGAAGACGATTCGCGAATGGAGGGCTGATATTGTAATCGCCCATCGTCCTTGGGATTACCATCCCGACCATCGCTATGTCGGCGTGTTGGTACAGGATGCTTCCTTTATGGTAACGGTGCCGTTCTATTGCTCTGACATTCCGCACCTTACCAAGAACCCAGTCTTTCTTTACTCAAGCGATGGATTTCGAAAGCCATATCCATTTAGTGCCGATGTCGCTATTGCCATTGACGATGTGTTTGACAAAAAACTGGAAGCAGTGCACGAACTACAGTCGCAGCATTATGAAGGGGGCGCAAGCGGTAGTGTTGAGCATGTGCGCAGCGTACCACCCGAGTCCGACGTTGCAGGTCGCAAAACTTGGCTCAAAGCAAAATGGTCCGATCGGCAATCCGCAGAGGCCGACCGCAACCGCGAGCTACTGATCAAATTGTACGGCGAAGAGCGAGGCAAAGCGGTTAAGTACGCTGAAGTATTTGAATTGTGCGAGTATGGTTCTCGGCCAAATCCGGAAGAACTTAAAAAGCTTTTCCCATTCTTCGGCAAATGAACTGGAGTACTGCCTGCTTTGCGTTTTTGCTTTGCTGTGGGTTTAGCTATTCCGCTCGTGCCGACACGCTCTTTGAGATTCAAGTGATTGACAAGCAGACTCGGCGAGGTGTACCGATGGTGCAGTTAATGACCGTCGATGACGTTGTCTATATCACAGACAGCGCGGGCCGTATTGCATTGAATGAACCGGAGTTGTCTGGAGCTTCGGTTTTCTTCAAAGTGCAATCGCCTGGCTACTCCATTGCGAACGACGGGTTTGGGATAGAAGGGATTCGATTGGTCGTAGAGCCTGGCAAGTTGCATACGATCGAGGTGGCTCGAAAAAATCTTGCTGAGCGACTGTATCGAATTACTGGCCGAGATATTTACCTGGACACGATTCGCTTGGGGTACTCGGCGCCGATCAAAAATCCGATAGGAACAGGCAAGGTTGTTGGCCAAGATACTGTGCAGACTGTGAGGTACAAAAACCGGCTCTGGTGGTTTTGGGGAGACACGAATCAGTTGTCCTATCCCCTGGGTCTTTTTCGAACGGCAGGTGCGGTTTCGGAACTGCCAGATAGCGGCGGGTTAGATCCATCGGTAGGTGTCGACCTTGAGTATTTCGTGAAAGTCGATGGCTT
>JAYVPE010000065.1:0-10114 GCA_043757575.1 Pirellula sp. | reverse complement strand
AAGAAAGTATCGCTATGCAACGCCGAATGGCAGGCTGGAACGATAACTACTTGACGCAACTACTTGGCCTGACAACACTTTAGTGTGCGTTTGCCCTGCTCCAATGCCTACCCATCGCCGCGGTCACGCTGGAACCCTCGCACCCGATGGCTGCATTTATGTTGTCAACGATTCTGTCCTCAAGACTTTTGATTTAGCGCTCTTTGAGATCGAGAAAAATGGCCTCTGCTATTTTAGCGACCCTATATACCTTGGCAGTTTTCTCAAACGCATGCTCGATCTTCGTAAGAACCATCGCAAACCAGTCATGGATTTGAGTTGAATGAATTGCAAAATCCTCCGCTGAAGACGTTACTGATTCTTTGCCTTGAAGATGCTTTCGAACGATTGTTACCTTTTGTTCCGCCGTAAGTTTTCTTCTTTGCCTAGTCTTAGAATACCTCCTCGAATCGGGTTCAGCCAAAACAGCGTCGAAAAACATTGCGTTTCTCAATCGCAGTGTGTAAACTCTTCGCAAACTCCCTAGTTCTCCCATTTTTGATTTCAAGAATGCGAGAACTAGAGAGAAACGTTCGAGAGCTCGCACCGCCAGAAGATTACATCTAGGAGTAACATCAATGAAGTCAATCCATCGCCCTACTTGTTCGAAGCGACGAAACCGTCTTGGGTTTTTAAACAAACTTAGACTCTCCCAAATTGAGCAAATAAGAGGCTCGAAGCGAACATTTACGTTCGAGCTACTAGAGAAAAGAGAAGTGCTGACAAATTTTGCAGGACTTGGAAGTTTCGCAAGTTCGGAACTGATCGCTCTGCAAGGCGGTTCCCTGGCGAGTCAGGTATTCGCAGAGTCTCAACCTATTATTGGAGAGACCCTAAAAAACGCGGTTGCAACGGGAGCGTTGTTAAAGGAGCCCACGGACGCATTTGGCGCTCTGACGACTAGTAGCAGCAACAATGACAATTCAAGTGATCCCGTTGAAATTAAGAATCGCATTTCCCAAATACTTACGAGTGCAGGACTGGAAAACGTCAACGTTATTGCAAACGCAAATGATTCATTCCGAATCCAATTCGGTGCTACGAAAAACCTTGCGATAGGTTCGTTTTCGAGCGGGTTGACTGTTCTTCCCATCACAAGTTCAGCTTTTAATGTGTCATTAAAATACTCAATTGACGTTACAGTTGGTAAGGATGCTGGCGGATTCTACCTTGACGCGAGTGCAACGCCAAAAGAACTTCAGTTGGACGCATTTATTACGAACACGAACCTACCGAGTTTGCAACTGTCTCTGGGCGCCATTCAAGCAACTGCGACTCCGAGGACTTCAAGTTCACGTGCGCTTGATGCTACGTTCCTTGTAGATATTGGTGGGGGGAAAATTAAGAAGGACCAGCCTATAAATGTTACATTTAGTTTGACTGGAAACGCAAATGTCAGTGCCGACTTAATCATTGACTATACGATTGGAAGTTTGAAGCCGCAGTTGTCGTCTGGATTTACGTTTAGCTGGGGACTTGGGGCGGCAGGACAATCGCCTCGAGTTGCGTTTTCCGATGTACAGTTGGACGTGGGTTCAATAGTGAATGGGTATGGAAGTTCAGCATTAAAGAACGCGCTCGAAAAAGCAAAGCCTGTTTTCGATTTGGCGGGTAAACTATCGAAACCACTGCCAGGGCTCGAACAATTATCCCAGCAAATCGAAGGACTTGTTGGCGACCTTTCTAAGGTCAAGACTGGTGTGCAACCGCTTGATGCATTACTTCTTGCTTTGTCAGATCCAAACCTACTGAGCGTCCTAGATGCGGTTGCAGTTTTCCAGCCGACATATGCGAATGACATACACATTTTTACAAGTTCAGTTCGACAGGTGAACGAGGTAGGAGGCTTACTCCAAAAACTTGTTGGTCAAGGAGCCCTTGTCGTAAATCTGGGCTCGTTTAAGTTAGGGGAGAGCTCAAATCTTAAGAACGCAAACGGCGCACTAAGCGTTCAATCATCTCTTCCAATTCCTCCTTCGACCGCAATTGATTCACAAGGCGGCGTTAGCGCCTTACGAAAGTTCCTCAGCGACAACCATCTAATCACCGACCTTCTCGATCCGCTCAAAGTTTTTCAGCTTTTGGCTGGTAGTGATCAAGTAACTTTGCTTGAATACTCGAACGATTTACCCAAGGTCTCACTGGCAAATGTCAAGTTTGTGAATGAGAACTTTGTAGTTGGCATTGTGCCCGCTAACTTTCAAATTAATGCGACCCTGACTGTTGACCCTAACGTACGATTTGGATTTTCTTCACGCGGGATTGTTGAAAAGAACTTTTCGCATGGAATCTATGTAGGTGCAGGTCAAAACGCACCAAGTTCCCAGTCATTTATTGCCCTGGACGGCGCTGTGAACGTCGATTTATCGATAGGGCAGGATTATGAACTTGCTTCTATTCGAGCTGGTGTTCGCGGATCCATAGACCTAAAAGCGTCCGCTTACTTCGTCGAGTCCGCCGTCAATCCTGGAAAACTATACGTCGATCAGTTTAGTGCATCCTGTCCACTTGGCGGATCGATTGAAATAAAAGCAGATATTTCTCTTTTTGCAGATGCGAGCTTGAAACTTGATGCGAAGGCTTTGATAAGTACGCTCAAGAGTTTGGTGGAGTCTGCAATAAAAAACAACCCCTCGGTACTCGCAGCCAAAGAGATGCTAAAGGTATCAAGAAAATACTTGGAGCAAGCGGGAGTTAAACCAGAGGTCATTAATCGACTGATTCAGTACGCAGATGATCCTAAGACTGCCCTAAAAGCAATCACCGATGGTTTTGAAACAGTTGGCAACAAAGCATCCTCAGAGTTGAAGCAGCTATCAAATGATTTCGCACAGGGTAAAAAGGACGCTAAAGATTATCTAAATGAAAAAGGGGGATCCGTTGCGAAAACCGCGAAAAGCGCAGGTGCTGAAGTTGCAAGTTGGTTCCCTTTAGCTCTGTCCGGTGGACTTTCAACTGGTTATTCCAAATCTTCAGTCATTTTTAGCCAACCCATCTACACATGGCCCGGAGGGACATGTAGCGGAAACGATTTTGGAGGCGGACTAAACGGACAAGGAATTTCGCCTTCAGTTCAGGCGTTTAGGCCCATTCTCGGCGAAGTTAGTGGTGGCGTGCTAAATATTTATGTTGGTCCGCTTGCTAACAAGCGTAGTGTAGAAGTAGGTCCAGGCGAGATTGATGAGAATGTTGTTGTTAGTCCGCTCGATTCCAGTGCTCCCGGGAACGGAAATGTGCAAATAGCAATGTTCGGTTTCACGCAATCGTTTAGCGGCGTTGTAAGTGTTTTTGGTGACGCAGGGAACGGAAACAATTCTATTGATGCTCGTGGGCTAGGCTTACCAGTTACTTTTTTTGGAGGAAATGGCAACGACACTTTTTTTGCGGGGACGAAAACGGCTTCGCTTTATGGTGGAGACGGAGATAACTCGTTGACCGGCAGTCCTGAAAACGATTTATTGTTTGGAGGAAAGGGCATCGACACAGTAGTAGGATTGGCTGGCGATGATGCAATTGAAACATATGACGGAAACGACTTAATCTATGGCGACTACGTTACTGGTTCATCAGATGATTTAGCAGGGACTACGAAACCCAACGGCAATGACCATGTCAACTCGGGCGATGGTAATGATTTTGTGTATGGAGGAGGCAACGACGACTGGATCGATACTGGGTTGGGTAACGACATCGCAAATGGGGGAGTCGGAAGTGACACTCTCTATGGATCGGGCGGACATGATCATCTGATAGGTGGACAGGGGAATGATTTTCTTTATTCGGGCCAAGGCAATTCTTTTCTTGAAGGTGGAGATGGGGACGATAAAATCAATGCGGGAAGCGGAAGTAATCTAATTGTAGGTGGAATAGGAAACGATACCCTCGTTGGTGGAGACGCAGTAGACGTATTCTACTATTCCCAAGGGGATGGGAATGATACTGTTGATGGAGGAGGAAGCGTCAATGGAATCCTAATCGACTTTGTAGCGACTAATGCGAAAGTCACTTTAAGTTCTGTGGGTTCGGGAACATCTTTAGACGGAAATGCGGGTACCGACTTTTCCATAAGTATGATTGGTATTGACGAGCATTTACTTTCAATTGCTGGCGTCAATAGCCAAGTTTTTATTAATAACTTGGCGGGATCGGTCTCTCGATACGTTTCAATTTCCTTAGGAACGGCAAGAACAGCACCGGAACAGGTGTTTCTCGACGGAAGCGAACTCAGCGATGAAATCAATGTATCGATTGCTGATAGCGTTCTGAATGTTGCGGGACTAGCAAGTCAAGTCGAAATTCGAAACATGATTCCTCAAGATCGATTGACCGTTAGCGGAAGAAACGGCGATGACAAGATCAAGGTGCAAAGTGGCGTAGAGAATTCGATTGGTATAACCCTGGATGGAGGAGCGGGAAACGATACCCTCTCCGCAGACGCAATATTGATCGGAGGACCAGGTGACGATTTCCTCCAAGGAGGACTCGGAAATGACCAGCTGTTCGGAAATGACGGAGATGACACCATGATAGGTGGGCCCGGATTGGATACCTACGATGGAGGACTTGGTTTTGACAAGATTCTAGTATTGGGTACTCCTGGTAATGATAGTATTTCAATTACTCAGTCATCACCATCATCGCTAACGACCGTACAAAATGCCGTGAGTGATACTGACAATTTTTCCGCCGTAGAGTCAGTGGAGGTTCGTGCACTCGAAGGCAATGACATTATTGGGATCAGTGTCGCTGACAATATTGTAGGAAGTTTGGCGTTTCGAGTTGACGGTGGTGCGGGGAGTACTGCCGATCGTCTGGTTGTAAAAGACGAAGGACTCGGTGACTTGGATCTCCACAGACTAGGAGCAACTCCGGATTCGGGTTCGATAAATGTGGGTACACTGTCACCAATTGACTACTTAAATATCGAGAGAGTGGAAATTACTCCTATCAACTCCGCTACAGGCAGTATGGGGAGCGATGGGTTTGGACGAATAGTGGTACTACCCTATGATCGACTAGAATCAAACAATTCTCGTGTTTCATCTACTCTGCTCGGTGGGAAACCAACATTCGTTGAGAATCTATCGATTGATCCCGGTACGGCTGTACTCCCGGCACTGTTCGGAACTATTAATGGAGATGAAGACTGGTTTGAGTTTTCGCCGGACAAGACAGGTTCCTATCGCTTTGAAGCACGTTTCAAGGAAATAGGTTCGTTGGCAAATGGGCGACCTGGATTGCCAGGAAATGGAAATCTAGATGTCTCGGCGTTCAATAACTCAGGAATTGTTATCAACACAGGCGCGGCAGCGTCAAATGGTGAATTTGTTGATGTGAGCATGGTCGCTGGAAGTAAATACTACGCAAGAGTGACGGGGAATGCCAATGCAATCAACACATATAATTTTGTGGTTACTGAAATTGACTTGGCCGGACCTCAAGTGACGGGACTCTCCATTCCGGGGGCTCCGCTTTACGATATTTTTGCGGTGAACAAATCCTTGGCTGGCCCAACTCCAGTCATGAATGGAATTTCAATAAAACTGAAGGACGATGTCCTTCGAGCAGCCGGAGACATTTACCCTGCGATTTTGGCTGAATCCATTGCAAAGGGACTTATGCATGTTGTGGGGGACAATACTGGCGTTGTCGCAATTAGTCGAGTAGACCTTGTCAACGATGCCTTTCAGGTTGGCAGTTTTGCAACCGCAACTGTCACGGTTACCTTTGCAAGCCCGCTGCCAGATGATCGCTATACGTTAACTGTTTCTGATTCAATAACAGATCCGGCAGGAAATCGTTTGAATGGTGAGAGCAATGCGACCACGCCTGAATCCATTAAATTGCCATCAGGCAATGGGACGCCAGGCGGTGATTTTATTGCACGCTTTACTGTTGATAGTCGTCCAGAGATTGGCACGGTAAGCCAAGGTCTGGTCTACGTTGACATAAACGGTAATTCGCTGTGGGACCCAACAGGCCTTAACAACGATGCCACCAATCGCGATTTTGTCATGCAAATTGGAACGCTCACCGATGCAACTTTTGCTGGGAATTTCGCGATGGCAGGAGCGGCGAAAGCCAGCGGATTCGACAAGCTTGGAGTCTACGGAAAGTTTGGGAATACCTACAGCTTCCTTATCGACACGAATGATGACGGTGTCGGAGATTATGCGTCGGTTATGCCTGCACAGTATCAAGTCAACGGTATTCCAGTAGCAGGTAATTTTAATGCCGCACATCCAGGCGATGAGATCGGACTATTCGATGGTAAATTCTGGTATCTGGACACAAATGGCAACAATCAGATTGATGTAGGTGAACAGATTCCTTCGGATTTCAATGGATTGCCAATCGTAGGCGACTTTGACGGAAATGGTACAGACGATTTAGCAACCTATGCGAATGACACCAACACGTTTTATTTCGACATGAATCGCGACGGTCGGAAAGATTCAATTTGGGAAGTTAGAGATTCCGTTAGACGATTTGCCGGCCTAAGCGGTTTTACGAATAGACCTGTAGCAGGCGATTTAAATCTAGATGGTATCGATGATATTGGGTTGTGGGTGAAGGGGCGTGGCGGCCAGTTGCCTGTGGATGCAGGCGAGTATTTCTTCTGGGTGTCGGACCGAAGAGCATCGAACCCCGCTTCCGTTTTTGACCCATATAGTCCTGCACCGTTGGGGAACGATCTGTTTGCGCAATTCGGAAACGAGAATGCGTTGCCAATCTTTGGTAACTTCGATCCACCCGTAATGGGAGGCACAACTGCGATTAGCGAAAACGCACTATACAATCAAAGCAATTCCCTTGATGTGGATGGAGATGGCTCAATCTCGCCGCTGGACGCACTAATTGTGATCAACGTTTTGAACAGTACTCAAGGAGTGCCGTGGCGAGACTCTGTTCGAGCTGCTGCGACCATCGGCAATATGAAGGTTGACACTGACGGTGATTGGCTAGTTTCCCCACTAGATGTTTTGTTGGTGATAAATCATCTCAACAATCGTTCATCGACTGGGGGAGGTGAAGGAGAGGGGACTGATGTCGTACCGCTAAAACTTGAGAGCAATTTAAATTTGCTCGATCATTATTTCGCAAACTTGGACGACATCGACGTATTCCGGAACAAGCGGAGATAGAAGTAGCCGAATATAGGTTGGCTTTACGGCTGAATGGAGCGACAAGTGCTCCATACAGCGAGCAAAACAGGAGTTTCCACGGGATGTCTAGTATCTCAACTCAAGCCGACTTGTGAGGCCACTAAATGGGATCGAATCGGTCATGTCAACCATATTCGATGAGTTAAAAGGTTGAAGGTAATCGCGTGTGGATATTGCGTTGAGCCAAATGTTCGCCATATAGCCAGTGGTCAACCGAACCTTTCCTGATTGGCTTTGCCATCCTATGCCAAGCTCTGCCTCGAGCACAGAACTCAAACGAAAATCACGATAGTCATTTGCAATATCCCGGTGGGTGAATCGATTTCAAGAAGAAGGGAATGATGGACTGTGGCGTCGGGTCACCAGTGATCGCCCGAGAAAACTTGAGAAATTGACAGACGTTGAGCTCTGCAATATCGTCATTCAGCCCGCCTCGAATTTTAGATATGAGGATGATTTATGGACGGTAGGTCCATTGCATTCTGTGATTAACAAACAGTATCGAGTTTCTATCTCGAAGGATACGATCTGGCGAAGGCTTCGCGAAGCGAGTTTGGCCATGCCGCCGCCTTCATGTCTCATGCTGGGGGTGATTGGCCAGTACACATGTACTGGCCAATGTGTTCCAAAGTCCTTAGCAGAACACCAAACCAATTGTTAGAATCGCAGGTCTGCGCGAAGGGTAAGACCGCTGAAGGTCAAATTGTCATCGAGGTTCAACAGATTGGAACTGCGAACCGAGGAAATGTAATCACGGTTAGTGACGGCGTTGAACCATGTGCTGAATAGGTAGCCGGTAGTGACACGAAAGCGACCACTGCAATTTTGCCAACCCACCCCCAGTTCAGTGTCGACCACTGGCGAAACACGGAAATCTTCGTAGTGATTGGCAATCACGCCACCGCCAAACTGATTGGTTTGACGATAGTCGGCTTTCCAGTCTCCCGCAAGCATACTACCCATTGCACGACCGTACACGAGCAGTCCCGTATCGCAGCTGAATCGTTCTCCATCGAGTCCGCCAAGTATTCCGAGTCCATTGAAATCGATGTCGGTTGTAACGTTGGTCAAGCCTGTTGCGACGGAAATAGTTTGATCGGCGGAAAGTCCTTGTTCGAGATTGCCATATCGCAAACCTGCGTTCCAATTCAACACGCCGCAATTGCTTGCCTTATAAACGCGTCTAAGGGCAACGTCTGCGAATTGAAATGTAGCCGATTGGCGCGCCACGGCCTGCAAGCTTGCCGCACCCGTTGTGTCAACGCTTGGGTGCGAGACATTGTTGCGCAGTACATTGGTTCCGGTTGCGTCTAATACGCTCGTGGTTGATCCGTTCCAGCGTGTGTAGCTAGCATAGACGCTATTGCAATCGGAACTAGCCAGCGAGAATCCAAAACGATAGCCTACATGTTCTCCGATATTGCTGATCCCAAGCGGACCGGTCGGCGAAGCTGTAGGCCCAGGGCCTGTTTGCTCGATTGCATAGATCAAGTCTGAATTCCCAGCACTTAGATAAAGGGCTTCGCCGAATCCACCTGTTCGATGCGCCCACCAAGGTGTGCAAACAGGTTGACAGCATGTTGGCTGTACACCGCATGATTCTAAAGCCATACTCGAGTTGGGTGAGTTGTCGGATGCGTTTTGAACGGCTGAAAATTCGTGTTCGTAAACGGTCGGAAGGTCGGTTACTTTTAGAACTTGTCTGTCCAAATTCCCGGCAACCGCCCGTTCAGGCGACAAGAGTTGATTGCAACCCATACCGATGCTTGCCAGGATTGCTGCACGGCCGATAGTCCGCTTGATCTTGCTTACGTTCATTATTAATACTCCACCCAAAAGATATTTATTATGAACATGCATCACAAGTGGATTGCGAAGTCGAACTTCCGGCACATCCAAACACGTTCCCTACGAGATACAATCATCGGATTGGAAACAACCTGCATCCTTGAAAAAAGTAGATCGATCGGAGTTTTTGCTTAGCTGCCGCAGTTTAACACTGAAACCGTTAAGCCGTTTACAGAAAGCCCATTTGCTAGCTTGCAACGTACCGTAGCGGAATGCGTGAAAATTCAGTGCATTTTCCGCATTCCGCTTCGGCACAGGTCAGAAATTGACAGTACGTCGTCTCGAACTCCGTAAGTCCTTTCTGTAGGAGCATTTTCAAAATCGGGTTCTCCAATCTTATCCAATTTTCGGGTCTGTACGGGAACTCGGCAATTAACTGACTCGAACTCGGAACAGTTTTGCTTCATGGGCAACGGCCCCCACTCTCCGCCCGAAGTTGAAGTCATGACTTCCGCGACTGCCTTAGCACAGAGATAGAGAAGACGCTTCCAACTCAGGAGGGCGTGTCGAATGGCACGTAGTTAGTAAACATTCGCCGAAAGTGTGTGCGGAAGTTGACGCGGGTAGTTCTGAGTTGAGTTGGTTTTTCTGACTCAGCGGCAAAATGGATGGCGAACTATTTTTGGTGTGGATCGGTTGGCTAAGAACTTTCGGCAGGGACAGGAAGTGTTGGACTGCGGAGCTCTTTCAGGCGATCGTCACCTACGTTCCATGGTAAGAAATTCTCAAAGTCCTTAGCTGCGGTCAGCGTTCTGTTGGCGTGTCGTGGATGTCCCGGCGACTTCACGACACCGCATTTTGTTGCTGCTCTAAAGAAAGTCATTGCGGCGTGCGAACGTCACGCAAAATCTGCTGGAATCTTATCGCGCCCGGAGCTCGTCTCGCAACAGAAATTGCTCGGATTTCGTTTCAAAGACTTGATGCAATGCGATAGTCCGACAGTTCGTGTGTTCCAAGCCCAGTCGCAATCGATATTTGGTAAACTAAGGAGTTGTCCCAATTTAACTTCCCGATTTCCGCAAATATAAGCCCGACGCGCAAGCGAGGAAACCTCATTAAAA
>JAYVPE010000064.1:0-2735 GCA_043757575.1 Pirellula sp. | reverse complement strand
TCCCGTGTCCCAAGTTGAAAATATGTCCCGGTCGACCAGACGCTTGCGATAAAACATAATGCACTTGACTTCGAATCGTGTCCAAGTCTGAGAACAATACCGTTGGATCGAGATTGCCTTGAACAGCCCGATCGTTGCCTGCCATATCCCAGCCGACATCCAAAGGAACTCGCCAATCCAATCCGACGACAGTTCGATTATCGCCCCTTAGTAACGAAGTCAACATTGGATTGCCTGTCGCGAAATTGATTACGGGTACCCCCGGCACGATCGACTCCAGTAGTTGATGCATGTGCGGCAGTATTCGCGTTCGGTACTCGTTGGGCGATAGGCAACCCGCCCATGAATCGAACAACTGCACACACTGTGCCCCTGCCGCTATCTGGGAGTTGAGGTAAAGTGCAATCGAATCAACAAGCTTATTCATCAGCACTTTCCAAGCGACTGGATCGGAATACATCAACGTCTTGGTATGGATGTAATTTCTCGAACCGCTCCCCTCAATCATGTAACTTGCTAAAGTAAAGGGTGAACCAGCGAAACCAATCAAAGGGATTCTATCGGGTAGACTTGCTCGTGTAGCCGTGACGGTATCGGCAACGAATTGTAACGCCTCCATATTCTCCAACGGCTTAACTCGATCCACATCTTTCGGAGATCGGATCGGGTTATGGATTACCGGACCATCACCGGCTGTGAACTCCAAGTGAAAACCCATCGGTTCCAGAATCGGCAACAAGTCTGAGAAAATGATAGCTGCATCGACGCCAAGTTTTTCTACGGCGGTTACCATGACTTCAGCGCAAAGCGATGAGTTCTTGCACAATTCCAAGAACGAAACCTTCTCGCGAACGGCTCGATATTCTGCCATATACCGTCCGGCCTGTCTCATCAGCCAAACGGGGGTCACATCCGTAGGTTGCTTCAAACAGGCCTTCATGAAAGAATTGTCGTGGTATGGTGACATAGTTGTTCTAGTCGAAAGTTGATCTTTTGAGGATAGGTCATTTCTTGAAATTCCGATTGCCAAGCCGGTGATGCCAGTGAATCGTTTGGCTTTGAGAATACGAGGACTCTTTTCTGCGGAGGCTTGAACTAGGTGACCCATTTTCGAATGCTCAGGCTCAAGATCGATTGGGATTTCCAAGTGCTGAAGCATTTCGGATGTGGTCGGGCCGATTGATGCAATAACCATGCTGCGCAGCGCGAGTCGAAGTGCGGCTTCGCAGTCCAATTGGTTCGCGATACGCAATAAATTGACCGCTTGGTGAGCGCTGGTAAACAACAGGCAGTCGCGCTCGCCTCGGACTATCGCTTGAACATTTTCTATAAGAGGTCCGGTATCCTCCGGTAGGTCCCATTGATAAACTTTGACGGTAGTTACTTTGGCACCGCGCGCTTCTAGCCCGGCAACTAAGGAGTGGTTGGTGATTCCATATTCTTGCAGTCCGATTTCCAGGTTGGAAACAGGAACGTGGATATCGATTGTTTGCAGAACTTCTCGCCAAGTGTTTGGCTCGGGAGCGCGATGCGTTGGTTGCAATCCGAATTCTCGCATAGCGGCAACGGGCTTAGGCCCGCGAGCTACCGTTGGAATATCTGACAACGAATCTAGGAATCGCTGCTTGTCGACGTGCGGTTCGATGGCGGCAATTAATTGCTTAAAGCCAACTCCGGTCTGAAAAATCACAGCCCCAATTTCACCGGTCATCACGCGATACGCGAAATCGACAGCCTCTTTGTTCTTGTCGATGGGAACTTCACGCATAGACGGACTGACAAACGGTACACCGCCAAATCGTTCAATCAATCTAGCAAAGTCATCGCGGCGCCGACTTTCAAGTGCTGCCACTCGGAGTCCACCAAAAGATGGGCTAAGTGACGGGGCGCTCAAGGGCTGAGATACGGGTTTTTGAGTCGATTCGTCGGACATGGATTTGGATTGTGTTACTTTAAAACTTCAGAGGCAGCAGCAGTGTCGAGAAACCACCAGAGTCTCCCAAGTTTGGGTTCAATCAATTGAGCAGGATACTCGTCGGGATGTCTTGGGCCATGCAATACAACATCCACTGCCGGACGTTTGGACGGTCCGCATACTAAGAACGCAATGTTTCGAGAGGCATTGATCATAGGGGCAGTTAGCGTTAGGCGGTACGCAGAAAACTTCGGCACAAAGTTTGCAACGAAGAGGCGATGCGATTCGTTGAGGGCTTCTGTTTCAGGAAACAGCGAAGCGGTGTGCGCGTCATCTCCCAAGCCAAGCAGTACAATGTCGATAGCAGGGATTTCAGCATCCTCGTCACCAGTGTCTCTCAAAAGCGTTTCTCGAATGGTCTTTTCATATTCCGCTGCAGCACGTTCGGGTGCGTTGACGATAATAACTACGGGTAGGACCTGCGGCACGGACTTGGGCAGCGCTACCGGATCGAGTCGATCGAGCCAAGCTTCTCTTATCATTCGGTAGTTGCTATCGACATGGTCGTGCGGGACATTGCGTTCATCTCCCATTATCAACGTGACTCGTGACCAGTCGAGACTTTTGGTTTCATTCTCTGCAATAAGCTGATATAGTCGTTTCGGAGTCGAACCGCCAGATAATGCAACACTGCACGAGCCTCGAGCTGCAAGGCACTCTTGAATCGTCTCGATCAACCATTCGGTCGCTGCGATAGCAACTTCTTCGGCGTTTGGCTTAACGATCGTTTGATGGTACATATTTTATTCTTTGAACGCTT
>JAYVPE010000063.1:0-2735 GCA_043757575.1 Pirellula sp. | reverse complement strand
CCAAACAGGCAGTTCAGTTGCCAGAGCCGATGACTGGATTCGCACCAGCATAGGTCCGCTTACAAGGCGGACGCCTTTCTCAGTCGAGCCACATCGGCGGATATTGAGCTCAAGACACGAGGTACACGCGGCGGTTCGCGCGATTCAATAACGCGAATTACTAGATAGGAATTTTCATGGCTTGCTTTGTCAGTTTAGATCGTGAAAACGATCCTACCGCCTCATAAAATGCCAGGGTGCATTCCGAGTTTAAGACGCAAAATCGCGTCGATGTTTGGCAAATGATTTACAACGGTCACCGGCATCCTGAGGATCTTCGTGCAAAGCAAGTAGCGCCGGAGGTAGGCAGGTATACCACCGTAGTTCGTCGTACCCTCCTTCCAAAATGCCTCCATGTCTGGCATTTGGAAGTGCTAGCCTGGGCAGCATCTAAAGTGCCAGGAGTAATATCCGCTTCTTTACCAAAATCCGAAATAAATGGATCCAGTCCAGTTTCAGTACAAGCCCTCGACTTCTCTACGCTCGACAGCAAGCCTTGTAGGTATTGCATGTCGTGACCTCGTTCAAGGTCATTCAGGTCGGGCATGCGAGATGTAGAAGTTATTCTTATTGGATCAAGTAACTTTCCTTTGCCATCCTTGATTAGCCCCCATATCGTCTGGATCGAGTTCGGACTCGTTCGGCCCTGTAGCATTCTGGCGGCCTTAAGGCAGCCAACGGCTTTACCGGGATAATCATATTGAATGGAACTATCAAATCTATCACGCGTCCCAAGGTGGCGAACGTCGGCCGAGTTGACATCATGATCAAAGCAAGATTCGTTCGTGACGATCGTAAGGGCCATCTAGCACCATTTGGCATGTGGGTTACTGATTTATCTCTTGCATTCAAAACGACCCGAAAAAGCCGCCAAGCACGTCCACGGTTGACGTCACTATATTGCATGTTGCCGCAAAGCAACAGCAACGATGGCGAAAGGTGTAACCAAAATTTCGCAAGCAGGAACGCAGTGATTCGAACACTGTCCATTGGCTTTGGAGACCTAAGGAAGGTAGAAGTGCGAAGTTGGAAGTTTGAAATGGAGGTCGCAGAGGACAACTGCATTCCGCTTTTTTCAAACTTCACACTTCTCACTTCTCCAATTCAACTATCCAGTAGGCTTCGCTAATGAACTTGGACCAGCTCTTCACGCGATTCATTCGATCGGCGTAGATCGGCTTCCATGCGGGACGCACTGGCTCCTCGCGGAGTTTCATGTGCGCCTGAGCCGGAGTCCGGTCAACCACCCGAATCGGAACCGGATATCTTTGACGAGATCATCGCCAGTCAACAGCGATGAAATCTCAACAAGGCCATTCAAATCCGACTCTCATAAAACAAAGGCCGATGGAGCGTCATGTACTTAGGACAAGAATAGCCGAGAAGTAAGGAATTCGAAGGCCAGCTCCCACTCGATGGGAGGTCGAAGCCTTGGACACGAAGTCGCCCAGCCGCGAGCCAAACCAGGGGAAGCGGCCACTCTGAAGCCAAAAGCTTCTTGAAAGAAGCTGGAGAAGGATAGTATCCGCAGTTAGGTCGGATTCTGTATACTGTCCAGTACAAACCAGGCGAAGCCACATAGATCAACGGACGATCTATTCCACCGTTCCGCTTCGCTCCAGTAGGAATAGATCGTTATTCGTTCGCCCTTAAGAAACGCTGCATGTGCCAGACCGATAGTTGATTCGAAGATCGACCATCGACAGCAATGCTGTGCCAACGAGCGGTAAGGTTCCGTTATTCTCAACTACTTGAATTGGGATGGTTTGATTCATCCAATCGACAACGCAATAGTAGCATCGGAGTCGGGTAGTCGATCCATCCGCTAGGACAGCATCTGTATCGGCTAGAACACCAAGTCCCAATCTTTCGATTTCCGACTTTGGCATCACAAGATGACCATCGAACGCAGTATCAATCCAAGCTTGAATTGTCTGCCGCTGAGCACGGGCGAGCTTGGCAAAATTTACTTCGAGCATCGCTCGATTCTCGTCGTCTATCCAAGCTTTCACCTTGAAAATGCTCCAATGTGAAATGCAGCTTCATGGCCGATTCGAATGACAAATGGCACATGTTCCGGCTCCGCTTCGCGGGCCGCCAGTGCCGCCTCTAAAAACGTTGGTCTGACGTAATGATGGCGAGTCGGGCTGACAATTGCCACGAATTGACCTATGAAATCACGTTCCAACGACTCCTTCAGTTCTTCTCGATAAATCGCTTTTGCGTCGTCTGACATAATTGCATGAAGTCACCTAATTGAGAATGGACCTCGAACCTAGTACAATTGTGGACGAACAAAACGATGCAGCCAAGCCCTCGATCGACCGTTTTTGACTCGTTTCGAGTCACTCGCTCGGGCTGGCTGATCGCGGTCGGCTATGAAGTCCTGGGTTTGGCGAGTGACGGTCGCCACTATTTTCTAATATTGTTTTAGGCCTGCATTTTCTTTCATCCGTTCTCTAGGTTCTGACCGCGGGGACGATTCGTTGTTCGCTCACCTTACGTGGTAAATAGCGAATCGGCGCAGCGGCAAGAACCGGTTGCGTTCTGCGTGAGCTTTCTAGTCAGTTCAGACGTGTCGGTTCGGATACTAAAAGGGGCCCCCCAGCCTTTGACATTTTGTAATTCCGGAGCCGATCAGAACCGTTGTGGCGATTGTCCGAGCTTGAAGTGAGAAGGACCGAGGTCATTTACTT
>JAYVPE010000062.1:0-2736 GCA_043757575.1 Pirellula sp. | reverse complement strand
TTGGCGCCATTGACTTGTCATAAATCCAATGGATACCAGATCGAAAGCTTTCGCGCTATAGGGGTAGAACAAAAAACCTATGCAATATCCAGGCTAGCCGCGGGTATCTTTGTAGGCCCAAAACGCTGGCCCAAGCCAAATGACATGGGACTGCTGACCTGACGAAGTCTCGCGTCTGCTCTTTGGAGAACTTGAGATCCGAATGACCAACACAACCATAGCGCATTCTTAACAATTATCCAGCTCTTCGAGCATCGCCGTTAAGAGCATTTGAAGATGCTGTGAACCTTGCTTCCTTTCTATAGCCACGCTTGTACTCATGGCTACAAAGTGCGTGTCGCATTTGGCGAGACATTTTGTGTTAGCACATTTTAAGTGGAGGTTCACATGGTGAAGCAAAAATGGTGGGAGCAACGAGTGAAAGTTGCTCGCGAAAAAAAGGGGTTTACTCTTGTCGAACTCCTGGTGGTCATCGCGATTATCGGAATCTTGGTCGGCCTGCTTTTGCCAGCGGTGCAGGCAGCACGCGAGGCAGCACGCCGCATGCAGTGTTCCAACAATCTAAAACAAATAGGCCTTGCCTTTTTGAATCATGAATCGGCACACCAGTACTTGCCTAAGGGGCCATACGACGGAGACCCAAGTTTGCCAGGAATGGTTTACAACGAACCGATCGGCGCTTACGAAAGTGGTACAACATGCTGCAATGCGGCTCATCCCAACGGTTGGAGTCACTGGTTCAAGATCCTCCCTTTCATTGAAGCCACCAACGTTTTCAATTTGGCAAAGTTTGACACTCCGCCACTTCATCCAGGGTCGTTACGGCTAAATGATTACAACGGCGAGGATTCCGTAGCCAGAGCTCTGATTCCAGCATACTATTGCCCGTCGCGCCGAGCGCCGACCGGTTACGGCGCTGGTTTGTTCGGACGCTGTGACTACGCAGGTTGTGCTGGATTTTACCAGGGCGAGGTTCACGAAAACTGGGGTGATACTCCTGCTGCCCCACTTGGATTGTCGCCGCGCCGAAACGAACGTACGCCCGAGAACTTCGGTAATACAGGTGGTCGTAGGGGTGCAATTGTTTGGTCCGCACAAGGCGCCAAGCGCAAGCTAGCTGATTTTACAGACGGTACGTCTAACAGTATCGTAGCATCCGAAAAGCACCTGCCAGCAAGTCGACAGGGAAGTGACGGCGGCGACAACGAACGATGGAATAACGCCGGTTGGGATGAATGCGTTTTGCGTTGGCATTTCCCTCCAAAGTCTGACCTAGACAAGTCTCTTCCTGCTACCGGAACGCCATCGAGTTTCAATGATGGTACCACCACCATTTGGAGACGATACTTTGGCTCGTCTCACACGGGCGGTTTGAACTATGTCCGCGGCGACGGATCGGTTCAGTTTGCGTCTTTCAATGTGGATGCGTTTACTTGGATGAATTTGTGCGTGATCGATGACGGCAACGTTATCAACGAACAATAGTCTCAGGATGTTTATCAAACGGACAGGATCAGTGTCGGATCAGTGTCCTGTCCGTTTTTTTGAAGTTCTTCAACCTCGAATCGTGGTTATCCAATGTCGCGTGCATATCTTTTCTTGTTGGCTCTCTGTCTGCTAGGTGGTTGCGATGTAACCCACCGAGCAATCGTGTTACCAACGACCCCATTTACAGAAGAGCAACAGATTGCGATCGCGCACGAAGACGCGGCGACATGCAATTGTGGCCGCGCATTCGAAGCGCCTGTTTCGGCCGGTGACCATTGACTCGAATCATTGGGATCGAATCGTTGGCCTGCAAACTCATCGATGCGCTGTAAACTTACGATGTCATTTTTTATATAGATAGGGATTTTATGAAAAGATTTTATATCGCAGCGTTATTGCTCTCGGGAACGACGTTCTTCGGATGCGGGGGAAGCAATGAGATTCAGTTGCCAACCGACAAGCTAACTGCCGAGCAGCAAGCTCAGGTAAAGAAGGACGACGCTAAGGTGGACGATGAAGAGAGTCACGGCGCGAAGCCTAAAAGTATCAAGAAGCGATAGTGTCTAGTTCGGATCCAGCATTAAGGTTGTGCTCTTAGCCCCGTGGCGGATGCTGACAGATAGTATTTGTACCGACGCTAGCAGCGTTGGCCACGACGGTTTTTACACAGCATTGCAATTGCAGTTTGAGACTGCAATGTTTTTCGCTTTTCAAGATTATGCAAGGTCAACTAAAGATGAAAACAAAATCTGGCTGGATGGTTTTTGGATTGGTCCTGTGCTTCGGCTGTGATCTAGTCAACGAACCCAAAAGAAGCATTCAGATGCCGGTGGTTTCCAAGTTGGACGAGTCACTTCCCAAAGCAGGGCATCCTGAGTATGCCAATTGGAGTCGGTTCCCAGAAAAAACCTTTGTAATTCGCAAGCGATTGGTTTCTAATTCCAATTCCAATGGTACTGTAATCGTCACCACCAAGATGTGGCTTGAAAAGAAAGACGCTGAGGAAGTGCTGGTGGGTAGCCAAGTCACCGTCGAACGCCCAAATGAACCCACTGTCGAAAATGGCGAGGACATAGTCCGTTACCCGGCAACCTACCGTGTACCAAAAGGAATCGATGAAGCGAGGTTCCTTTTGCCTTCAGCCAAAGCTGGTTCTTAGGGGAATTTAGTGGGTCGAAATGTTGGGAAACAGGTCTAGCTTTCCGCAGAAAAAGAGAATGCGTGTTCTGTAGTTTTCAAAGTTGCTGA
>JAYVPE010000061.1:0-10129 GCA_043757575.1 Pirellula sp. | reverse complement strand
CCCGCGTTGGCCGCGAATCAGTGTGTCGAAGTTCTTCGACGAAGCGATCTGTCTTTGTCAATTCGACAAAAGGTCGCCGATGTATTCGATGCGTGTTGCCAGGAGTACCTAAAGAGAGACCCAAACCAATGGATGCCGTACGCAGAATGCGGAAAATGGAATTCGATTTTAGCGGATTTAGAGTTAATACGAGACAGGGGAAATGCCTCTGCAATAGCGAGAAAAGTACTCGCGTATAAGTATTTTTCCAAAGCGGCCGAACTTTACCCGAATTCTGCACAATCACAATTACAAGCTGCGGTAGTGGCCACTTGGTGCGGAAAACACGCGGAAGCCAAACAGTACATGAGCCAAGTTGAGAATATCGATCGAAAAACACCGCACACGGACCGGAAACTATCTGCGGTAGTTGTCTATTTTCCTATGCAATTAGAGGCCGCCACCGCTCCTTTGGAAAGCAAAGCGAAAGTCGAAAAGCAATCTGGGTTTGCCAAGGGCGAACCTACCATGAGATGGTTACGTACAAACGTTCCATAGTCGAATGGAGCATTGGTTGTGGCTAGCACAACCGCACGTCCTTGCTACGATAAAGCCTTCACTTCATATCCTTCTGCCGCCGGTTTCCGGTCTGTTTGAGCCCAAAAATGCGAACATTAATTCTGATTGTCGCGTGTATCGGAATTGGATATGGGATTGCAAACTCGCAGTTTCGAAGTCGAACGTCCGACATTAAAAATATCATGGGCTCGGAATTGGACATGGCGGGTGCTATTGAAAAAGCCAAGGCTACAGTCACAAAGCCTGGCAAAATCGAAGTCATTGGAGGGACGGAATTTGATTTCGGTACAATGAGTCGTGGTACGAAGCGGCAGCACAGTTTCGTATTTAAGAACATTGGAGAAGCCCCAGTCGAACTAGTTAACAAGGGCTCGACTTGCAAGTGTACCGTCGGCACGCTAAACGCAAAAAAGTTAGAGCCGGGGGAGGAAACTCCGGTTGAATTGGAGTGGTTAGCAGAAGGGCTAATGGCGGATTTTGCTCAAACAGCAACGATTGGCACCAGTGCGTTCGATCAGGAAGAAATAAAGCTTACAGTCAAGGGAAAAATTGGCCAAGCCTTTGTCTTCGATCCGGCATCTGCAGACTTTCGCGATTTCCTTTCTGGTGAAGAAAATGAGTTTTCCGGCCGCCTTTACAGTTTCGATGAGTCTCCGCTCGATATTTCATCGGTTTCTTGGTCGGATGCCTCTTTGTCATCAAAAATAACGGGAGAATTTGAAGAAGCCAAAAGACTTAAAAAGGGGGAAATTCCGCAGTTTGCGGACGCTCGTTCTTACGTAGACTTTAAGATTCACTTGAAAAAAGGAATTTCAGCGGGAGTCCTCTCCGGAAACATGGTCTTCAATAAGAAATCCGACAAAGAAGATGGCAAAGATGAAGCTATCAATTTTCCGATTAATGGCCGATCTATTGCCCCTATTCGAGTGATTGCTGGACCGGATTACAATGAGGAAAAAAATATTTTTGATTTGAGGACGGCGAAGTCCGAGGTCGGGCTAAAAAAGAGTTTCGTTATAGCCATCAAAAACGACGAGGCAGCGAACATTGAAATCAAACTCGGCAAGGTCAGTCCTGCCAAGGCTGAGGGAGCGTTGAAAGTGACGATCACGGAGCTAAAAGTTTCGCCAAAACAGAAAATGTTTTCAGTTACGCTAGAGATTGCCCCAGGGACCCCTCCGGTCGAGTTCGCAGGAGCCTATGGCAAAGATTTTGCAAAGATAGTTTTGGAAACCAATATGGAAAGCGCCCCTCAGTTTCCGATGTTCATCAAGTTCCGCATTTCGGAATAATTGATACAGACCATTTGGATTGCAGGAGATTGGAACTGTGGCAGAACCTCGAAATGATTCCAATAGGCGAAGAAGTGCATTCAGGGCTTTGCTTGTATTGAGTATCGGTTTTACCGTTTCAATCATTTTGCCAAATCTTCGAGGAGAACCACCCACCGGTTTGCATCCGAAAGAGGATTTAAAGGAAGGCAAAGTCCAAATTCGCTTTCCCATTAGCAATTCTTTTGAAAACGAAACGCCGCAGTCAAAAACGCCGCAGTCAAAAACGCCGGAGAAACGACTTCCACCTATCGATGGCAAACTTACAGCGGATTTAGCCAGAGCCAGTACTAGCCAAACCACACCCAATATTGGAGACAATCTGCCTGTCAGCGTGGCCACGGACGAAGAAAGAAGCCAGAAGATCGCAGTCGATTGGAAGGATCCACTTTTCGTCTTTTTCGTCACTGGGAACCAGACCGGCTACATAGAGCCCTGCGGTTGTACAGGTCTTGAAAATCAAAAAGGGGGGCTAAGCCGTCGAGATACTTTTTTGACATCCATTCGGCAACGCGGTTGGGACGTGATACCGATAGATGGCGGTGGCCAAGTCTTTCAAGAACACGAGCAGCGTCGGCGCGGCCGCCAAGCGGATATTAAGTTTAGCTGGACGGTGGCAGCATTCAATTTACTCGAATACCAAGCGACTACGTTTGGTGAAGATGATTTGATGCTGACCATCGATTCATTGATGCATCCGATGATTGATAAGGCCGGGCTCTTTGTCTCTGCAAACGTCAGTATATTGCCTGAATATGATGTCAAGTACAAAACCATCGTTGTTAAAAATAAGAAAATAGGCATCACGGCGGTACTTGGCGATGAGAACGCCAAGAAAGTAGAAAACGAAGACATTACGATCTCCGCAGCAATCCTGGCACTCAAGCAAGTGTCGACGAAACTGCGAGCGGAGAACTGCGATTTCACGGTGCTAATATCTCATGCATCACTTGAGGAATCACGCATTATTGCGAAGGCCGTTCCTGACTTCTCCTTGATCGTAACTTCTGGCGGCTTCGGTGAACCCACTTTTCAGCCTGAGCAGATTCCGGACACATCGAGCTTAATGGTCCAAGTTGGAACGAAAGGAATGTACACTGGACTGTTTGGTGTGTTTGATGATCCGAAGCGGCCATTTCGGTATCAACGCGTCGCTCTTAGCTCTCAATTTGAAGACTCCCCTCGCATCATGGAGTTGTTCGGCAAGTATCAAGATGAACTCAAAGCGGTGACAATTGAAGGGCTTGGGAAACGCCCAATGACACATCCGACAACCCGCGAGTTCGTCGGCTCCGAAAAATGCGGTGAGTGCCATTCGACGGCCTTTGAAATTTGGAAAGATACAGATCACGCTCACGCAACGGACTCGATCGTCCAGCCACCTCATCGCTCGATGGCAAGGCATTTTGATCCAGAATGCTTGTCATGCCACGTCACCGGCTGGAACCCTCAAAGTTTCGCTCCGTATCGTACTGGATATGAGTCACTTGAAACCACGCCGCACATGGTTGCAAATGGATGCGAAAACTGCCACGGACCAGGTTCAAAGCACGTTGCGGCTGAACTAGGCGACGTTTCCGCGAATGCAGAACTATTGGAAAAACTGAGAAATGAAATGAAACTGCCATTGGAACGAGCTAGCGACAAATGTGCTGTGTGCCATGATTTTGATAACAGTCCGAATTTCCATAAGCCCAATGCGTTCGAGGCATTCTGGGAAAAAGTAAAGCACTACGGAAAGGATTAATGCATTACTTCCCGAATCTTCTCGTTGCCTCGATCTACCTGTCATTCCCATTACCAACTAGAATTGGCAGACCAAGGCAACACGATTCTCAACGCTCGTCCTGCACGGTGCTAATGTTTGCTTCGATTCGAAAATATGCGATCACCCACCGGACGCACTACGAGTATTCCGCGCCCAGCTCGCTTTGCCACAATCAGATGCACTTGCGACCCAGGGATCTCCCGTACCAAAGCGTGCTCCAATCCTGCATAGCGGTCTCACCATCGCCAGATTCTCAGACCGAATGGATCGATAGTTTTGGCAACCGAGCTGAGTTCTTTAGCATCGAAAAACTTCACCCGCAGCTCACCGTTACATCGAAGTCGATTGTAGAGCGTAGCCAGCCAGATTATCTGCTAGATCAATCACCGACTTGGGAACAGGTCACCAAGTCCGTTTGTCACCCCAATAGTGACAACGATCGTCAAGCAAGCGAGTTCGTATACGATTCTCGCCACTGTCAACGAGGAGATGCCTTTTTTGACTATGCGAGAGAGGTAGCGGTCGACCATGGCAGCTTCGTGGATTGTGTCCGGCTTCTAACCACAAAGATATATCATCAAATGGAGTATTCGCCGGAAGCGACCCAAGTTTCGACGAAGCCGGCCGAGGCGTTAGCGCGGCGGCAAGGTGTCTGCCAAGACTTTGCTCAAATTGCAATTTGTTGTCTTCGATCGCTTGGCGTTCCTGCTCGATATGTAAGCGGCTATTTGTTGACTCACCCGGCTCCGGGAAAAGAAAAACTCATCGGAGCCGACGCGTCACACGCATGGTTTAGCGCTTATGCTGGCAGCTTAGGTTGGATAGACTTCGACCCGACCAACAATCTCATTCCAGGGCTCGAACACATCACTGTCGCATGGGGCCGAGACTATGCCGATGTCGCCCCGATTCACGGAGTCTTCGTAGGAGGTGGATTCACACATCTTTCCGTCTCAGTCGACGTTCAGCCTGTTACAATCTAGTTTCGTCGTCCCGCCAAAAGAACAACGCGAAAGTGAACAATATGAATAACCTATCACGCCGTCGATTCTCTGAAGACTCGCTCGACGTACTGCAAACCTTTGAGAGAACTCGACTTGTTGTGCCAAGCGAGAGTGCCATTTAATAACACTAGAGACGAAGGTCAGGAATCGACGTTGAAAAGTTGGCTGGTTTGCGTAATTGTTGGCGCATTAAATTGCTTCGGGCATTATGCCATGTCGGAGGTCGCTTCGTCGGTTATCGTTGTCTGCCCTAAAGCTTGGGAAGATTCGCTCGAAGAGTGGGTAAAATACCGCGAGCGGGACTACCAGATTATCAAGGTCGAGGCAATAACATCACCTCTGGACTTAAAGCGGTCCATTCTCAAAGCGGCAGGCCAAGCCAAATTTCCTGTTGCTGCCGTGCTTCTATGCGGAGATGTTGGTGCCGTTGACGACTCGAGTTCGAAGAAAGCCAAGTTCAATACGATCATCCCAACGTTTGAGATTGAGACAAAGGTCAAACTAGGTCCTTTTACGACCCCCACTTTGGCAACCGACCTTTATTATGGAGATTTGGACAACGATGAGTGTCCCGAACTAGCGGTCGGTCGATTGCCAGCTAAGAATGCAGAAGACCTCTCGAGAATGCTTCGTCGAAGCATTGACTATGAGCAATCTCAATCCTTTGGGCCATGGAGAGATCGCATTCACGCGACAGCCGGTGTAGGTGGATTTGGCGTATTGGCCGATACTGCCATTGAAAGTGTTGCACGCAGGATTTTGTCCGAAGGTATTCCTGATCGCTTTCAATTGAATATGACGTATGCAAGTCTGACCAGCCCTTATTGCCCCGACCCGTTTTCGTTGACTCGTTCCTTTATTGGAAAGATCAATCAGGGTGGTTTGTTTTGGGTCTACATCGGACATGGGGGCGTCGATCGTCTCGATGACTTTATCGTAGGAAAGGACGCGATCCCTATTTGCTTGACGGAGCACGTTTCTCAATTCGACATCCAGGACGGTCCGCCGATTGCCTTGATGTTAGCTTGTTTTACAGGGGCCTTTGACGCACGTGTCGACTGCTTTGCTGAGACTCTGCTAGCGAGAAATGATGGCCCGATTGCTGTTATCGCTGGATCGCGTGTAACTATGCCTTATGGCTTGAGCCAACTGTCGACGGAAATGATGGACGGCTGTTTCCGGGATCAAATCCCAACGCTCGGCGGAATCATGTTGAATGCAAAACGCAATATATGGAAACAGAGCGAGGCAGGGGCCACGCAAGGACGTGAGTCAGGTAATTCCGTACCACCGCAAGTCTCTGTTGGCGAGAGGCTTCGTGCAAAACAACAGTCCATGATCGAGCAAATGGCAACAGCGTTGAGTCCGGAAGGGCACGATCTGACGGAAGAACGACGCGAGCATGTGCGTTTAATGAACTTGTTGGGCGATCCACTGCTTCGAATAATCCATCCCGTTCGCATGCCAATTGTTTGCGAGTTTGAACCGCAAGCGGGGAAACCGTTGCTTGTAACGGGAAGCTCGCCGCAGCTTGGGAAACTTAAAATTGAATTGGCATTGTCGCGAGACAGGCTGCCAGATGGCATTCGATACGTAAATGATTTTCAAGGAACAGAAGATCAACGAAATTCGATGCAAGACAACTATTCGCGAGCTAACGATCTTGTATTAGCGAAATTCGAGCAAGAAATTACACCGGGTGAATTCACCGTTGAATTACTGGTCCCTTTGGATTGTCGTGGACGCTGTGTCGTGCGAGCATTCGTCTATGGAAGCAACGATTGGGCTTCAGGATCGCAGCGTGTGAATGTGCGCCGGACGAAGTGAAACAATGCCAGTTTATCGTTTATCAGACCTCACTTCGAGCCGTCTTGATCCGTATCGCCAATTACGAACTACGAATCTGACTCGTGTTAGCGGGCGATTTATTGCGGAGAGTAAGCCATTGGTTCAGCGGTTAGTGGCGAGCGGCATTGCGATCGATTCATTTTTGATTGACGAAAGTTACCTGGATGAAGCGATGGGTTGGCTTCCGCCAGAAATCGATCTTTTTTCTATTCCCGGCCAGTATGTTTCTGAGTTAATCGGATTCGCTTTTCATCGAGGCTATTTGGCCTGCGGAATAAGGCCCGATTTCTATAAAGTGGAAAGGGGGGCTTTTGAGCTTACTAGCAATTGGCTGGGAGCCATGTTAGTAGGTTTGCAAGATCCTGAAAATATGGGTTCGATCCTCCGGACTTGCACCGCACTGGGAATTTCGGACATTCTAATCGGTCCAGAATGCGTAGACCCGTATGCCCGTCGTGTCCTGCGTGTGTCGATGGGAAACGCTTTCAAATTGCGTTTTTTTGAAGCGTTGGATCCGTTTGCTGCCTTGGGTTTGTGCAGCGAAATCGGGATTGAGTCGATAGCGGCATGTTTGTCAGAGACGAGTGAGGAGTTGAGCCAATTTCATCGCAATGGTCCAGGCTTGGTGGTTTTAGGGAACGAAGCTCACGGTCTGCCGGTGGAGATTCAGAAAGCGGCGACCCGACGCGTCAGGATTGATATGGCATTGGGAACAGACTCGCTCAATGTTAGTGTGGCGGCCGGGATCATTTTGCATAACTTAAGACGAATGTGCGGCGATGGATTTATTGAATCGCGATGATTTTTTAAATCGGATGCAATCGGGAATCGAAGCTTTACTAGGCTCGTGGTATCATATACTGACTGCGTTCGCAGCTTAAAAGAGCCAGTCATCCACTCGGACTGACTTGATTCGGACCTGTTTTTGCCATTTGTAGATTTCGAATATTTTGCCTCAGCCACCTTCAACTCCGAAACCCTCTTGGCAAGACTCCTTTTCAGTCGCATCGGCAACTCACGTCGGGATGCGACGTCGAAACAATCAGGATAGTTTTGCAATCGTACTTGCGGAGGACGAAATCGCGTGGCAGAAGTCAGGACATCTTTTGATTGTTGCTGACGGGATGGGTGCACATGCGGCTGGCGAATTGGCGAGTCGGTTGTCGGTTGAATTGATTCCGCATCATTACGGCAAATTGCTTAAAGGGATCCCGTCAGAAGCGCTTCAGCGATCGCTTGTTGAAACGAACAGTGAAATCTTTCGGCGAGGGCAGGCCAATCCCGAATTCCGAAGCATGGGAACTACCACGTGCGCATTAGCCATTTTGCCCGAGGGTGCAGTGGTCGCGCATGTGGGCGATAGCCGCGTTTACCGTTTGAGAGGCAACCAATTCGAGCAATTGACTTTTGACCATTCGCTAGTTTGGGAAATGCGCGAGTCCGGCGAAGTTAGCGAGGAGGCGCTTCGCAGCAACGCGATCCCCAAGAATGTGATCACGCGGTCATTAGGCCCAAATGGAACAGTCGCAGTGGATTTAGAGGGGCCCTTTCCGCTCCGAGTTGGTGACAAGTTTTTGATTTGCAGTGACGGACTCAGCGGTCAACTTTCGGACGAAGAGATGGGCGTACTGCTGCAAGTGGTGGACATCCATTCAGCCGTTAATGCCATGGTAGACTTGGCAAACCTACGCGGTGGACCAGATAACATTACGGTGGTCGTCGGCGAAGTTAAGAACGAAGGTCTGATGAAAAGCAGTGCGGCGATGGACACGAATCCGTCTGCAGTGGCTCCGCAATTTCCTGTTGCTTTAGGAATTGCGACTGCGATTGGGTTGCTGTCTTGCCTAGTACTCTTGTTGTTAGGTCAATTTCCTGTTGCATGCTTGGCTGCTGGAGCGGCTGCGGTCGCCTTTGCGACTGGTTGGCTCAAGTACCAGGGGCAACGTGTTAGCAGCGAAATCAGAGGTCAATATGGACGCGGACCGTACCGCAAGGCGACATGCAAACCAGATGCTGTGTTCACAAACAGCCTTGCTCAGGTAATCAACGAACTTCGTGATTGGGTCAGTGAGAACAATTGGAAAATTGAGTCCTCAAGAATTGACGATGACACGAAACTTGCCCAGGCGGCAGAGCAATCCAAAAACTTTGATGAGGCCATTCGACGCTACGTGAAAGTGATCGCAATGACGATGGAAGAGGTTCGCAGGCTGCAAGATGGACAGGACAGCGATTCGGCGATTGAATATTAGACTCTGTTTCTAAACGGTAAAATCGTCGCCTTTCGCTCCGCGAAAGTGTTGCGGAATGGCCTCTTTCGCGGAGCGAAAGGGGACTTTGAAAACAGAGCCTAGTTTGCCGGGCTGTGTCCCGGCCCGAGGCGACGCGCAAGTAAAAAAAGCCCGAGGGGTTTTCGGAAGCGAACATGCACTATCAAATGCGAAAGCGGGTATTCAATCGCTACAATAAAAATGCCCCTATGGGATAAGTATTTAGGGGTTAGAATGACCGATTGTCAGTCTCATGGGAGCTTGTTCGTTTATCGACCTGCTCTCGCCCCCAAATGCTTTACGGATAACAATTCGTGGCCGATCGATCAAATAGCGTCAGTGCACCTGGCAAAAAAATACCGAGCGAATTAGATGGATACGATTTTGATTTACCCCGTGAATTGATTGCACAAGAGCCCGCCTTAAAACGCTCCGACTCACGTATGATGGTCATCCACAGAATAACGGGACAAATTGATCACGTCTCAGTTCGCGATCTCCCTTCTTTTTTGCGGGCTGGCGACGCGATGGTCGTCAACGATTCCAAGGTTATACCGGCTCGTCTAATCGGTTTTCGAGCCCAAACCGGGGGACGCTGGGAGGGACTCTTTCTCCGCGAAGAAAACGGTATCGCCGAACTCATCTGCAAGACGCGCGGTTATATTCAGCCAGGCGAGGAGATTGTTATACGAGATCCCGAGGGCCGCGAAACTCAGAAACTGATTGTCGTGGCTGGCTCGGAGCGAGGCCACATGCTGCTTAAGCCAGAGCCCACCGTTCCCTGGCTCGAGTTGTTGGACACCAACGGTCGTGTTCCGTTGCCTCCCTATATTCGGGACGGCCAAATGACTTCCATGGACAAAGAGCGATACCAGACTGTCTACGCCCGAAATCCTGGCTCCGTTGCTGCACCTACTGCCGGGCTACATATCACACAGGATTTAATTCAACGCATTCGCACGGCTGGAGTCGCTGTGGTTTCGCTGACGTTGCATGTGGGACTAGGGACTTTTCGCCCAATACAAACGGTTCGTTTATCCGAACACAAAATGCATAGCGAGTACGCTCAGATCACCGACCCTGTTGTAAAGCGATTGGCTAGTTGCCGCTCCGAAGGGGGACGGATAGTGGCTGTTGGCACCACATCGGCTCGGACGCTTGAAACCGCGGCCATGGCAGGCGGTGGTTCGCTCATCCCATGGACTGGACAAACCGATATCTTCATTCGCCCAGGTCATCCATTCAAAGCTGTCGATATATTGCTCACCAACTTTCATTTGCCGCGCAGCAGTCTCCTTGTTCTCGTCTGCGCCTTTGCAAATCGAGAATTGATCCTCGAAGCGTACCGAA
>JAYVPE010000060.1:0-2755 GCA_043757575.1 Pirellula sp. | reverse complement strand
TTCAAGCGGCACGCGAAGCTGCTCGGAAGTTTCAATGCCTTAATAACTTGAAGCAAATCGGGTTAGGACTGACCAACTACGAATCAACCTTTCGATCGTTACCTGCGGCATCGCTACGGCCACCTGGACTGGAAGACAATGGTCGGGATATTTCGCGTGTTAACTGGGCGATTTCGATTCTTCCAAACATGGAACAATCGAATGTGTACGCGACCTTTGATAGCCGCGTGTCGATCAATCTCGCTGTAAACGAACGCTTGCGTACCGCACGTATCAGCACGTATCTGTGCCCATCCGACCCGAGTAGCGGTGTCGAATTTGAACCGCTACTTGGAAGCCGCTACGCACGTGGAAACTACGCTGCTAATTATGGAACTGCTTCCTGGGGAATCCAGTTCTGGCGTGAAACTCGTTATCGAGGTGTGATGGGCCAAAACACTTGGATGAAACTGGCTCAAATCACAGATGGTCTTTCCAATACCATTGCGGTGGGTGAGGTATTGGCTCATCCGAATCGAACGGATAACCGAGGCGTATGGGCGTTCCACGCTCCTGGTGCATCCGCGATCGGGCTAGATTGCGATGTCCGCTGCCAAGGGATTAACGGTGATCCCAGTCGGGAGTGGATTCCGTACTGCGCCGCTGTCGATACTCGGTTCCCGTGTTCACCACAGAATAATGGGATGAGCAACGCTGGCCCTCGAAGCAAGCATCCCGCAGGTGCAAACTTTGTTCGGTGCGATGGCTCGACCCGTTTTTTTGGCGACAATACAGACATTCAAATATTGGTTGCTTTGTTTACGAGCGGAGCGGCGGATGTCAGTTCGACGGAGGAATAGAAGTAATGTTTTCACGCCTAGGAAAGCCAAGGATCTTGATTCTTGCATCTCGTAGCGTCAATCCTCGTGAAATGAAACGTTTCGAGCGAGATCGAATTCTCCGCAGATGGCACGACGTTGGCTTCCGTCGCGTCCGACAAGACCATAGCCAAGAAGTCTGTAAAGCATGTTAATGCGATCCATTCTAATCATTTTACTATTCTCCGCCGTATGGTTGGTGAGAAGCATATACACTATGCCGATCGAAAAGGGTGGCGACGCCTTGAAAAAATGGATCTACGTCTGCAATTTCAGCGATCCTTCGGTTAGTTTTCTGTCTGATCACCATACAATGCGGTGGGCTGTCAATCTGCCTGGAGTTGCCTTTCATCGGAGCTTTGGCGACTTTCCAAGTTCATACTATTTAGCCCCAATAACAGCCTTTTCTGCTGGATTCATTGTGCTCTGTGCTTTGGCATGGAGCGCATTCGGATTTCGAATGGTTCCCGCCTTCGCGATTGCATTGTTCCTGGAACCGATGATGTTTCGGGCATCGAGTCAGTTCCAACCGATCGTATTTGGCTTTGTTTACGCTTCGATAAGTGTCTACTTCGCTATGTGGTGGTCCACTAAGCGCACGGGCAGCCTACTTTTCATGTCAGCAGCATTTCTCTTTTTGGCATATGGATCTCACGAGTCGCACATCCTCTTCCTGCCGGGCCTACTGTTCTTTGTGTACAAGGTAGGCACGGTTCGAGATTCCATTTTTGCAATCCTGGTCTTTGTAGCATTATTTACTATTGAAGTTCTAGTTTTCAATCTATTCAGCCAGCAAGAATTGCCCTTTGGACGGTTATCAGCTATAGCCAAAACGCACGCACTGGGCGGGAACGGGGCCGATAATTCGTATGTGGACTACTTTCTGATGTGGTTGAAAGTAAGTTGGTTTAATCGATTGATTTCGCTTTTGGCAGTGGTTCCTTTTTTGTGGTTTTGCATATTTTCCAAGTTGAATGAAATACCCAAATTATTGATTTTGTTAGGAGGCATGATTGCGTCGTTTCACTTTCTGAATACGTTTTTTATAGTAGATTTTCGGAACATGATGACGCCGCAAGAGCCGCTTCAAAGATACCTCGCCGTCACAATGCCTTTTGCTTGTCTCGCAGCTTTTGGTTGCGTTCACTGGCTGGGCAGCCATTTTCAAAGAGCTTGGATCGGTTGGTGCGGAAGCTTTGCGACAGGTGTGCTTTTGGCCTCTCATGTGGTGTTCGGAGTGCAACCTGCCTATCGGCATAACGGGCTACATTATCCCTCACAAGATGCATTCCTTTATCGGGTGAACGAGCACTATCAAACGGGAGCATCATGGCTACGCGACGGAAACTTTGTCTCGACCAATCATCTTCACAACGCAAAAGCCTTAAAGGTATTGATGCGACCGTATTTCGACTCAAATGAAGTGATTCAGATTCTCAAGTTGGAAAACGAGTTCT
Organism: Pirellula sp.; assembly: GCA_043757575.1. GTDB lineage: Bacteria > Planctomycetota > Planctomycetia > Pirellulales > Pirellulaceae > JBKCUI01. The sequence continues at coordinate 441 of JAYVPE010000060.1, read as the reverse complement.
TACTGTATGTTTCCCGGGACTCGATCCTAGATTCATCTCATGTGGTCGATTCAAAAAGAATATGGACGTATCGATTTTCGCAACATGAATTTGATAAGTGATAAAAAAGTTGTCGCAATATTGCAAGTTTAGCGAATCATTGATGCCAATCACTAGCTCGCCGCGCTAGATAGTTTTCAGACACCGCTCGACAGACAAAGCAGAAATAATGATGTTACGAATAGGAATCTTCGGGATTTTCATCGTTGCCGGACTGATCGCAACGTCTTTTGTGATTATCGCTATTCGCAACTCGAATCCGCGTGAGCTTGCCGGTCACAAGCATGCGATTAAGGCGTGTGTTTTCATACCGAAATCGAACAAAATTGCGACGATGTGCTACCAGCACGTTCGCATCTGCACGCGTTCAGGAGGTTCGCCTTTGACAGTGTCGGGGCACGC
>JAYVPE010000059.1:0-2755 GCA_043757575.1 Pirellula sp. | reverse complement strand
GTTACATAGAAACTCTTTTAGCGTCGAAATCGATCCCGGTCGATTGCGAATTTGCGCATCTTGGCTCGCAGTGTGTTTGGATTGATCCCCAGCAGTTTTGCTGCACCTCGGTTTCCTTCGATTTGCCCACTTGTTAATAGCAAGGCTCGTTCAATGTGCTGCGTGATCGCATTGTCGAGTGAATCGAGCGGTCCATCGTCATCGGAGTGTTGTGATGTCAGACGATTCGTGATCGGGGCAAACGACTCAGGGATCACCTCATAGAAAGTAGGTTCGTCGATTTGCTGCTGACTCAACATCGGATGCATAAAAGAATTACCGAGCGACTTGTTGACTTCCATGCTTGTTCCGCCTCCAAGAATAACGGCCCTGTCGATCACAGCTTGCAGTTCCCGGATGTTACCTGGCCATCGATAATCGACCAACTGTTTTAACTCTGATGGTCCGGGCTCAACATAGGTTAAACCAAAACGATGAGCGGCTTTCCTCGCAAAGTGTCTGGCCAATGCAGGGATGTCGTTGGTCCGTTCGCAAAGACGCGGCAAGAGAATTGGGAACATATTGATTCGATACCAAAGATCCTCGCGAAAGGTTTTTTGATGGACCATCGCAGACAAATCGCGATGAGTGGCGGCAACGATTCGAACATCGACAGTCATGCATTCCTGGCCGCCGACTCGCTCAATTTGGTGATCCTGCAAAACGCGGAGTAGACGAACTTGGGCTGCAAGCGGTAGCTCCCCAATCTCATCCAAAAATAGCGTGCCGCCATCTGCTCGCTCAAACCAGCCTTTTCGAAGGTCCGAGGCGCCGGTGAAGCTGCCGCGTTCGTGACCGAAGAGTTGCGAATCGATGAGCTCCGAAGGAATGGCACCGCAATTGACTCGTATGAATGGTTTCGCCGCTCGCGGCGAGCGGTAGTGTATCGCGCGAGCAGCTACTTCCTTTCCAGTGCCCGTTTCGCCGAGAATCAGGACTGGCATGTCCGACGGTGCCACAAGTTGGACTCGTTCCATGACGGAACGTAAGCCTGTTTCAGATCCGACAATGGCCTCCCTCTCCTCGCCCGCCTTACCGAATCCAGATTCGACTTTGTCAGCCCCATCGCGATTCACAGAGGGATTGACGACATTAGGTAGGCGGCAGAGTTCAAGTAGTAACCAGAGAGGGGAACACCATTTTTCAAGAAACCAAATGTGTTCTTCTACAAAACTGCGATTGGACTCGATTTCAAAAATCACGGCCCCTAGTGAGGCCAACGACTTGTGCAACGGGAAGCTTGGTCGCAGCGGAATTCCGACGACTTCATTGCGCATCGCGATGGGAGTCAAAGTGCTTAGTTTTCCAGAGCGTTTCGGACTCAATTGACGAAGTGTTCCGCCGGTTCGGGTCCATGTATCCAAACCCGTCCATTTCGCTTCCATGCAGACCATTGGAGTTAGTGAAGTCGGAGCAAGCGAGAATCCACCTGCAACGGCAACGCTTTCAACTGACTTGGTTTCGTAATTGAGCGATCGCAGAACGATGGATTCGATTGGAACTACTTTTCGAAGGAGCTTGAGAATTCGCTCGAGCGATTCGGTCGGATCGCCTATACGAGCAACAACTTCCCATCCTTCCAGTAATACCTTCGCAATTTCCAATTCCGCAATCATCAGTCCCTCAAAAATACTATAGCCCGTCAAATAACAATGGTTCCCGTGTTATAACACAGGCTGCCCATCAAATACAACGGCAAGACGCGACGTGAGTGTTAAAATCTAGGTTTCCACGCGACTATTCTGCTTCATTTTTACAATGACTGGATTGGCATGGGGTTTGCATAATGAAGAAAATATTAACGGGGGACCGCGTGCGGTTCCACTCGGCTTAACGATTTTTAGGGATGGAGCCTTTCATGATTGCAAAAACAATTACGTCGAATCGATTAGTTGATTCGAATTCACGGCCAAAGTACCGATTCACTGGCAAGGCACTGGCCGCACTCTGGATGGGTCTTGCGGTCAATTTTACCGGTTGTAATGACGGAGAAGTTCGGTTGCCGACGCACAAAGTTTCCGGCAAAGTCCTCAAGAATGGAACGGGGGTTGCCAACGCAACCGTCGTGTTTCATGCCAACCGCACAGAATTGGGATTTATGAAGCCACGCGCTATCACCAAAACGGACGGCTCGTTTGAGTTGACCACCTACAAAGCAAACGACGGAGCGCCATTCGGCGAATACGAAGTTTCCATCGAACAATGGCTTACGGATAGACCCGATGAAGGTCCAAGGAATCGCTTGCCCACGGCTCTTGGTAATCCCGCCAAGTCAGGTCTAAAAGCCACCGTTGCAAGAACTGAAAACCATCTCAAGCCATTTGAATTAAAAGCCAAGTGACGATGCCACCCATAGTCCGTGCAATGAATCTCGCGTTTTGCGACTCGTCCAATCGGCCTAGTCGCAGGCGAACTGAGCAAGTCTCCCAAGGATATGCTCGCCCTATTTCAGTCAGACGTCCCACTTAACAACTTGAACTTTCAGACGAACATTCTTACTAACCATGGAGTTTCAAATGTCGTATCGTAACCGTATCCGTACCCGTCGTGGGTTTACCCTGGTCGAGCTACTGGTAGTCATCGCCATCATCGGGATTTTGGTAGGTCTACTTTTGCCTGCTGTGCAGTCCGCGAGAGAAGCAGCCAGGAGAATGTCATGCTCCAATAACATACGCCAAATTGAGCTGGCGTTTCACAATCATCATAGTGCGCACAA
>JAYVPE010000058.1:0-2755 GCA_043757575.1 Pirellula sp. | reverse complement strand
AAACAATACTGCGAGTTGTAAAGAGAGAATGATTTGCAAAGCCATCGCTGACGATTACGTCGCGTGCACCGGCAGCGCTAAAGAAGAACGGTGATATCTTGGTCGGATACCACCATCCTTCAAGCGAAATGCCGTTTAGCCCTTCTTGTCGAATGGAGACAGTATGCGCTTCGTCGTCCAAATTACGAACGATAATGGTCAGTTCCAGGTGCTGTTGTCGAGTGCTCGGGTCGTTTTGGCCTTGGATTGATTTTGCAGGCATTAACCGATACTGCTTAACCAATTCCAGATTGGCTTTAATGCCCGCCAGCTTTAAATAAGAACGAAGAGGCATGGAGAACTCGACTCCCATCCCCTCCGACATTTCGAGTGGTTTGCCTTTCCATCGCCCTTTGAGCGTATTCTCCAATCCAAGAATGGTTCGCTCTCCGTCTTCGATCGAGGACTGATCGACCGAAGCCAAGGTCGTCGCACAAGAAGCGACCGGATCGTTGCCGGGGACTTGTTCCTTTTTGAAATCATCCTCAGCACGTAGCACATCGAGCGGCTTTTCGGTAAGAATGCAATTGAAAGTTAACTCAGTACCCTCTGGAGCCGCCCCTATCACAGGTGCATCGTTTTGCTTTGCTGCCGTTTCGGTGACTTGCGTATCGGATGTCGCTTCAGCTTGCCCTGGCTCGGAATCATTGGTATTGTCACGCAAGACTTTTAGCTCGATGGTTTTTCCAGCAGATTGGTTGCTTAGACGTTTGTCTAGTTTGGTGATCGATGGGAAGCCAGCCAACCCATCCCAGCCGACTAATTTGTCGCCCGGTAGCAATCCGACTAAGTTTGGGTTTTCCTTGCACTTGGCGCTCGCAGCCGCTGAACCCTTGGGAACCGCATTAACATGGAGCGACGACGTGGCTTCCGTGAGTGCTAGGTAACCGAGATAGCCCTCGCGTTCCTTCGAATGAAGAGATCGGTATTCAAAAATGCCTGGCGACTTTTGTGCCATCAGCTCGATACGTTCGATTGCGGCGCCTTGATTGTCGAGGGTGACCAGGAGTTGATAATTATCCTTCGGGTCCATGCTGCCCAAAGTGAATCGTTCACGTGGGGGTTGCTGCGGCAAAGAGAAATCCGGATCTTTGTCAGCCATGCGTTCTGCGGCTTCCTTCGATTGAACCTTCTTTTTCTCTTTCGTTTCCTCGCCGAGCTTAGTCTGCTTTTCTTGCTCGAGCCGTGCAATTTCTTTTTGTCGTTGCATACTGTTGAATAGCAAGAACATCGAAATGCAGATCAGCAGCCATGCAAATAGTTTTCTGTCCACTAACAAGTCGCTCGTTTAAAAATTTTGTTGGAGTTCGAAATAGAATGTTGCACAATTTCAACATTAGAGTTTCGAACCATCGGAAGCATGCTTTAAGCCTCGAATTGTCAGCATTTTAGGGCGTTTTGGCTAGTGCAATTCAATCCGGTGCATCCGAGCCTGGCGGGAGCCTCACCCTGGTCTAATGAAAAGGCTAGTTTTGTTGATAAATGATTAGTGCACTCTGGGTTTTGGATTTGAAGTCTTTGCATAGCTTTTCACGCGTTGCATAGACGGTTAAGCCAAGGTTTTCAGTTGCTCGAACCGTTTGTCAGCTACCTTGACCCGTTGCTGATTCTGGCGTGGGGTTCGGTGGAGAAGGCCTTCTCGCATCCAATAGTTTGAGTCTTCAGCATTTTTTTAATGAGCGATGGTGCTATCTCGACACCACTGGGATATTTTGTAACCGTGGTTATTTTTTTCATCATTAACCGTAAAAGTCTTTGGAGATTTATGGCTGGAGTGCACGTGGATAAGCCAAGCTACCGTCTCAGCGATCTTACAAAATATGCGGTGCAGCTCGGCACATTCGGATTTGGCGGCCCCGTGGCGCTCGTTGGGTACATGCACCGCGATCTGGTTGAAGTGCGAAAGTGGATTTCGGAGGCGGAGTACAAGGAAGGACTTTCGCTCGCTCAATTGATGCCGGGACCGCTTGCGGCACAGTTGGCGATTTACCTTGGTTATGTGCACTATGGCGTCCTGGGTGCGACAGTAGTTGGCACTGCCTTTGTGCTGCCTTCGTTTTTGATGGTTCTTGCTCTCGGCTGGGCCTATGTCCAATTTGGAGGCATTGGCTGGATGCAGGCTGTATTCTACGGGGTCGGATCAAGCGTCATTGGCATTATTTCGATTAGTGCCTACAAACTAACCCGAAAGACTGTTGGCAAAAGCAAGCTGCTCTGGGGGATCTACGTGGTCAGCGCGCTGGCCACCATCATTACGGAGAACGAAAACATTTTGTTGTTTCTTGGGGCTGGCTTTCTAGTGTGGGCCGTCCGCACTTCACCGTTGCGACCATCAAGTTCAACGACTAACACGTTTCTGTTCCCTCCGCTAACGGTGCTTGCCACTTCGAAAGTAACGGTGCTTGCCACTTCGAAAGTAACAGTGCTTGCCACTTCAAAAGCGACGCTAGGCGAGCTTCTGACGCAAATCGCTTTCTTTTTTTCGAAGGCGGGAGCATTCGTTTTTGGCAGTGGTCTTGCCATCGTGCCATTTCTGTATGGTGGCGTCGTAAAGGAATACGCATGGCTAAATGATCAAGAATTTCTCGATGCGGTCGCCGTCGCGATGATCACGCCCGGTCCTGTCGTGATAACTGTGGGTTTCATTGGCTACATTGTCACTGGACGCGAAGGAGGATTTGGGCCAGGTGTGCTTGGTGCGTCCGTTGCCGCGCTT
>JAYVPE010000057.1:0-2755 GCA_043757575.1 Pirellula sp. | reverse complement strand
CGATGGAAAACTGCTTCGATACATGCACGTTGAGTTATCGAAGGAAGGGCAGCAGCCCGACTTTTGGTATTCGGCGAACTTACACGAATTGCGAGGTGCAGAGGTTACACTGCGTACCAAGTCCCATGATGCGAAAGCGCTGGAACAACTCACATTCAGCGACCAAGAGATTATCGATTTGAAGGCTTACGAGTCGTTGCATCGTCCTCGATTCCATTTCAGCCCGCGACTAGGTTGGATGAACGACATCAACGGCAGCTACTATCAAGATGGCCTCTATCACATCTTCTATCAGTTCAATCCCGCCACAACTAGTAAGGGAGCAGGCTTCGATATGCATTGGGGCCATTCCGTAAGCAAAGACCTCGTTCGTTGGGAGGAATGGCCTATTGCCATTTTTCCGGATTCTACTGGTCAGTGCTACTCAGGTACCACGGTCATGCAGGTTCAAGCAATACCAGGCTTAAATGAAGGCGTCAGCCTACCGGCACCAACGATATTCTTTGCCGCCACTGAACCGTTTTCTCAGCACATCGCTACAACGCCCGATGGCGGACGCACTTGGAATCGCTTCTCCGGAAATCCGATCCTACCCAACTTCGGCGACGGCGACCGTGATCCTAAGGTGATTTGGCACGAAGCATCGCAGCACTACGTCATGGTTCTCTACGTAGGCAGGCCCGATACTTACAGAATCTTGCGATCCAAGGATCTCATTAAATGGGAGCAAACCAGTATTCTTCCAAACTGGTACGAATGCCCTGAGTTCATTCCGATGAAGTCAGCCGTTACGGGTGAAGAGCTCATGCTACTCTATGGCTGCTACCGCAGCCCCAAGGACGCAAGCAGTCCCTTCAACTCCAATTCTTGCTATCAGTTCGGACGATTCGACGGAAAAACTTTTACGCCCGTGACGAAACTGCGTAATGCTCATCTCGGTCCCAATTACTATGCCGCTCTTGTCTTCATGAATGAGCCAAAGAGTCGCCCGATCATGATGGGCTGGGCCCGAGGAACCCGCTTCCCTGGCGAACTTTTTAATCAGTGCGCTAGCGTTCCGCTGCTCATGCAGATGAGGTCAATTAACGGCGAGGACACGCTTTGCTTTGAACCCGCCGAAGAAGTCAACGCCCTGAGAGGGCAACCATTGTTTAACCTCAAAAACGTGACTATTGCCGAAGCCAACGCCAAGCTGCTGAGCCTTACCAGCGATGCCGCGTTGGACATCACGGTCCGTTTCCGTCCTACAACAAGTGGAAGCGTGAACGTCACTATTCGCAGCGTGGACTTCCATTACGATTTCGCCACCAAAATTCTGCGGCGAGCAGATACGAGTAACGAGATACATCCAAACGAATCCGTCGACGCAAGATTCTTGATCGATCGAGGAATCGTCGAGAGTTATTGGAATCGGGGCGAAGCGGCATTTAGCATTGGATCGCTTCACACCGACAGAGGACCAGCCTTTGCAATCCAAGGTAATACGGGCATCGATGAGCTTGTCGTGTACCCGATGGCCGATATATGGAAGCAATAGCTTTGGACCAGTTTGTAACTCACTACTTCTTTGGTGGCAAAATGACGCGACCGGTAAGGTGTGTAGAAGTTTTTCGTTCGAGCTTAGATAATTTCTGAAATCGATTGGGCGTTGTCCAGCAAATGATGAGGACGTCCAGTTGCGTCTTGCATGGTTGCATGGTTGACGTCAATTCCGAGGCATGCGTAGAGTGTGGCAAATACTTCTTGGTAGGTCACGGGTCGCGATACAACCTTGGCACCCAGTCGATCCGTTGCGCCGACAACACGGCCGCCCTGGATTCCTCCACCGAATAACATAGCTGGTCCAACTTCAGGCCAGTGATCGCGTCCACCTTCCTTATTGACGCGCGGAGATCGGCCAAACTCGCCCCAAACAACCACTGCGACATCGCCCAACATGCCTCTCGCATCGAGATCCGTAATCAGCGCAAAGAGTGCATGGTCCACGATCGGCATAAGATTGCGCATGCGTGGAAAATTTTTGGAATGGGTGTCAAAGTCGCTGAACGATACACTCACACAGCGAACACCTGCTTCCACTAATCGTCGAGCTAGCAAAAGCTTCTTTGCGGAATGATTATCCTCACTCGTGTATGATTTTTCGCCTAGATTGGAAGTGTCTGGCGTATACAGCTCTTGTATCGATTGAGGTTCTTCATCAAGGTCAAGTGCCTTCGCTAGCCGACCCGAGGTGAGTATGTTGATCGCTTGTTGACTGAATTTGTCCATGGCGTCCATGCCGCCGCCATTATCGAGGTCGCGACGAAAGGTATCAAACTTTGCAAGCAACTTCATGCGATCGTTAATTCGTTCAAAGGATAGCCCATCGGTTAGCGTGAGCGCGACGGTATGATTCGGGCCGCGAGCCGCCAACTCGTTTTTCATAGCAGCTTCCAGCTCACGACTGAAGAACTTAGAAATATCTGGACGAAACGGACCGTAAGATTGACCAAGGAACCCGGGGCGTGCGCTATCACGCACCATGGGGCGACCTTGTAATAAGTCGACAAAGGACGGCAACGGATCGCTGGGTAGGCCTCGCAGTTTTGATACCACGGATCCGAGAGCGGGTCGGCCTCCGACGGCTTTTAAATCGCTTGCAGGGAAACCAGACTGACACTGAAAGGCATCGTGTGCTCCGGCTGAGCCTACCAATGAACGGATGAAGGCAATGCGATCAGCGACCGCAGCCACCTTTGGCATCAATTCCGATATT
>JAYVPE010000056.1:0-2756 GCA_043757575.1 Pirellula sp. | reverse complement strand
GTCGTGCTTCAAATGAGCTTCGACCGCCGAACAAGCGACCTCTGCACCTGTTTTTGAAATCTCGTACGCGAAATCGGAAAGTTTGTTTTCCGCCAATCCAATCAAGCTTGCGTTAAAGGTGTTGGTTTCAATGATGTCCGAACCGGCAGCCAAATACTCAGCGTGGATGCCTCGGATGACATCGGGCTGTGTGAGGACGAGCACGTCAGTCGCTTTGGACAAATCGGCTGGATGATTCTTGAATCGTTCGCCACGTATCGCGGATTCAGGCAATTTTTTTTGGAAAATGAGAGCACCCATGGACCCATCCAGCAGCAAGACCCGCTGCTCCATCAGTTCTCGCAAAAGTCCATCTGTATCCAATTGTGCCCGAGTCGCCATTCGATTTCCTGTACTTAGTCCTTAACTGGTCCATTCTCTACAATTCTACTTCCGGCACCAAATCATCAAAGTCGCGTTCTCAAGTAAGGTTGTTAATTCCTAGCTTTCGAACGATTTTTTTAAGACCGTGCGGAACCGCCAATAATAACCTGTTCGTATTAGAAATTTTGGCAGGAAGCTCCGCAATCGTCGAGGTCGAGTTACTGGCCGCGAAGTGGGACGTCCACAATCCTGACAGATTTTCTGCTTAATTAATCTTTCCGCCCGGTGAATACTTGCCTATAGTTCCTAGGTGCAAACCGGAAACAGTTTGCATCAAAGCCTCCGGTCGTTTTTCCGGCTGAGGGACCATCATTATGCGTTGGCCTGGATCGCAAAGGGCAGTGCAGTAGCACGCTTGATCTACGCCAGTCTCGCAGCGGCTCCGTGTCGTGCCGCTTGACGGTCGGAGGAAAAAACAAGTGCTGGCCGGTGGTTTACCATCGGCCAGCTTTGTTTTTAGACATCTAAAACTTGGTCGTCCTGAGGCACATGAATCCCAATACAACCGATGTCGTACCCATGATCGACCATTGCAGCACAGACATGTGTTCCACGCTGTAGCTAATGCCATGAAGGATTTGGGAGACGAAGTTCGTAATAAACTGCATGATCTGGTTTTCGGATCCGATCCATGTGTTCTGAAAAAAGTGGAGAGATGCGAGTACGCAAATACCCGCTTTGAGATGCTAGGTTTTTTGAATTGGCCAAGCAAATTAGGCGGAATACGCTTCATGTAAATGCACAAATGGGGTGTCAAATTTGCCGGTTTTTCTGAATAAGCTACTATCGGATCGGTTCAGCGGGTCGATTCGACAGAAAATGGCGACGTCGATAGCAAGTGCGCTTGCGGGTGGCGTTGCGAGGGATATAATCCAGTCAAGCGAAGGGGTTGTAGCTCAATTGGTTAGAGCACCGGACTGTCGATCCGGAGGTTGCGGGTTCGACCCCCGTCGACCTCGCTTACGAAAACCCTGGTTTTCTCAATGATTTCCAGGGTTTTTCGTTTTCCAGGACCTGGGGCAATTTGCCAAGTTCGGCCACTACCTGCCCCAAAAGGTCACTTGAAGACACATTTTGGTGCAAACTTTGGTGCAAACTTCGGTGCAAACAAAAGTCTGCTTCCGTTGGGGCAGAATCTATTTCACCTTGTTGGACGATTCCTGCACCTTTCGATTGGACCACCGGGAGCTTGTCCAAAGCCCTCCTCGCTTTGGTCTCGTCGAGGTGAGTATAAGTGCTGTGCGTTAGATCGGCTTTTTTGTGTCGCATCGCTGCTTGCAGCTCACGAGGCGCAATCCCTGCTTCTTGTCCCCAAGTACAGAACGTATGACGGAAAGCATGAACGTCGATCGATTGACCTCCGCTCATCAATTTTGGCAATGCCCGCAACCGCAAGATCGCGATCCAAAATTTTCACTAGATGCCTGGGAATCTGGAACAAGGCTGTTGTAGTAGAAGCTCCGTTATTGGAGACCTTTCGTCGCACTTCGATCCAAGTTCGTAGGTGTTCCGAAATGTGCTCGGGCAACTCAAAGGTATGTTCCGTTCTATTCTTTGCGTCAGGTGCGTCTAGGTACAATCGGACCCGATTGTCGGCCCAATCGACCTGGCTCATGGTGATTGACGACAATTCACTTAGCCGCATTCCTGTGTACAGGTAAACGAGATAGACCAACTTTCGCTCGTTTCCAAGTTGCTCAAGTTCATGAATTTTTTTGGGATTCCTCTCCAACTTATTCCTGGCTCGTTCCACGTTTTCAGCGAGAGTCTCCATGGTTATGGGCTCAAGTCTCCAGCTAGATCGCTTGGGCGAAGTCGGTGGGAGTTTGCTACCGTTCGACCTACCGAAACTGGCTCGAACTCACCATATCCAGTGTTTTCGTTGGCCAACTCTCTTTTCAAAAACTGAGAATGTTCCGAAAAGGGTTGCTTCCGGGGACGAGGAACGAATTATTCGCTATCGGGACGATTTCCGTTTGCTAAACTTCAAAGCACGTTTCATTGATACCGTGACAGACGGAGTGGCTTTTACACATGGATTTTGTGATGAACATAAGATGCGTTTGCCTTTACGTTCTTTTGTTGCTGTTCCCCACGTGCACTTCCGCTCGAGCGGCCGATCTCCTGGAAGCCTGACGCCAAGTCGATGAGGCGCCCTATTGTTGGCGGTCAAATTCGCGACGGTGTTTTGGGCGACCGGCGGGTCCTCGACGACTCATTCTCTAGCAATGTATTCCGATTTTAACTAACTTTCGCAGTACCAACACCTCCCAAACCACAACCATTCCGTCGCTTGAGTACACTGGGTCTCTCCACCGCGTATTAACCATGAC
>JAYVPE010000055.1:0-2756 GCA_043757575.1 Pirellula sp. | reverse complement strand
GGATCGAAGTGCCACTGAGTGTCTTAGCAGCCGGATTCTCTTGAGCGTATCCATGGAGCGCGAATTGGTTTCGCAAACTAAAGAATAGAAAAACGCCCATCCATACAATAGCGAGGACCGATCTGTTCCGAAAGACTGTGACTTGCATCGCAATACTCATTCCGAAGGAAAATTTAGGAGGGCGGCAGTGTGTTCCCTACGGCAGTCTGATTTCCCCCCGAGAGTTTTGTGGACCGAGAATAGCACGGCCATGGAGGACAAATTACCGTAGATTGGTTCATGCTGGTCGCCTAACGGCGGAGCCAACTTGCCGAATCTCCATTTAGCATAGGCGATGCAGTCAACGTTGTGTTCTGGCTTTCGGATTTTGCGGCCCCATTCTGTAACGGGTCTTGCCCGTCTGCATCTCTATTTGCCAATAGACTTCCGTCGCGTTTTAACGGGGCACTTGGATCGGAAAGATGAGCAAATGACATGTCCAACATCGACTGCAGACGTTTCACCTCTGGATTATTCGTATTCGATGCAATCAATTTGCCTAGCGTCATGCGAGCTGGGACCAGTTGACCGATGCGGTGCTGCGCATGGACCAGTTGTATTTGTTTATCGATTCGGTCACTCGGCATTCTCTCGGATGCCATGGCAAGCGACTCGGCTGCTTCCATGTTTCGATCCAAATCAGCTAATGCCATTCCCCGAATCAAAAGCACTTCGGGATCTGTACTAGCCGACGCATGCAAGTCTGTCATCCGATCCAGAGCCGCGAGCGAACGTTGTGGACGGCCTGTATGACGATAGATTTCGGCAACCGAAAGTTGCACACGCGAATAGTCGCTTCGGATCAACAACGCTCGGTGGTAGCATTCCAATGCGGCTGGCCAATCGCGTTCCGATTGATGGGTATCTCCAAGTAAGGCCCAAGCTTCCGCATGGCTTCGATTGGCGGAAAGAACACTTAACGCATATTCGCGGGCCGCTTTGCGATCCCCCATATCGAGATTCATTTCGCCGAGTCGGACCGCATACTCAGGGTTTCGCCCGGAGAGACGAACCGCTTCTCGCATGTGTTCGATGGCCCTCTGTCGTTCACCTCGCTTCCATAACGTTGTCGCGTAACCCCAATGAGCTCGTTCGTCCAACGGCGAGTTACGCAATGCTTCCGAAAAGAGCATCTCTGCATCTTGCTGACGAGATCGCTGCATAGCGTCTGTACCTCGCAGCGACAATTGCCGAGCTGCTACGAGTTGCGAATTGGATTCTCTTTGAACAAAACTTCGACAACCCAATGCTAGGACACTTAGGAAACATACCAGTACCCTAAACCATGCAATGCCGAGACTGGGCTCGGAATTTCGTCGATTTAGGTTGAAACGAACCATCGTCACTAGCTGTCCGTGAATCCATTCAGCCGCTCATGCGCACCGATTGCGCACTTTTCCCACTACCTATTACCAAATCTAGGCGATTGCCCTCAAGATAAACGGGGTAGTTTTGGCAAAACGCTAGCATACTCACAGGACATGTATTCCAGCGCCTTGGCCGTTGCCCCTAGCGTCCTCTTACTACCAGTTCACTTAAAGCCGTCCAAGTCGCTGAAACGGCTGTGCATAGCGCCTGCGATGTTCCCCAATGCCCGCCCCAGGCTGGTAAAATTAAAATGGCAATTATGAAAGCTCCTATCATTGCGACTGGCAGCGTTGGATCCGTTTGCCCAATAGTTGAAACCGATCTGGCCTTGCCAAAAAAAGGAGCTTTTTGCAGTTTCGGTACCGTCAATTCGTCGAGCTGCATTAACTCAAGATCGACTCGATCCGATTCACCAATCCACTTTTGCGTACATAAGACACTCCAAAGCATCCCTTGATAGAAGAGCTTGGATTTGCTCCCCACTGCAACGTTTCTTGCAACGCCCGAGGGAACGCGGACGCAAAAGCTATCTCGGCTCATCTCCATTACGTCGACTCTAAAACGCTGACGTCCTAAACGAAGCGATCCTTGGGTATTACCCTCGCTTACTTTACAGCGGTAGGCAGTTGTGGCATCCATCATGTTGTTTCACATGGTCAGTTTGGTTCGCGGAGAAAATTTTCCGTCGGCAGAATTGCGTGCTGCCATTAAGTATGCGTGTTGATCTTGAACTTATTCCAAACCTGTCACCCATTTTTAAAAAAAACGGCACTAACTGGGCAAGCCGTGCGGATTGGCCGATTTAGGCAGATTGGATAGTGCCTATCGGTTCTTCTACTCGTATGTGCTGCAAGCACTTTTCTGACGATCTGGTGTGTCCCGGTCGATCCTAATTGTCATGCGGGTTCTTTTGTGCCAGCAATGACGAATTTGCACGCAATTAAAGGACGCCCTGTGCAAAGCCCTATTTCTCTGAAATCGACGATCGCTAACCGCCCTGGTTTAAATCGGTGTAGACCGCTGCTCACCGCTCGATCGTGGTTTGGTTTCGCGTTCATAACCCTACTTTTCCTTTGCCCAAATAGAGTTCACGGCCAAGTGCCGGGTATATGCACCCAGTCAGATGGTTTCTCATGGCCAATGAATAGTGAGCCCAATGCCGCAGTTTTGAATGCGGCCCGTTTGCCAATCGCGATGCAACGGAACGCCCAAAATCAAAATCCAATAGACACCGCTACGTTAAAAGTGTTTCTGAATCGGACCGATCTCAACGGTGCGAACGCAAAAAAAACTGTTGTCAATCGCTACTCTCCCCATTCGGTCCACAACACCAATCCACCGCGGCTTAC
>JAYVPE010000054.1:0-2760 GCA_043757575.1 Pirellula sp. | reverse complement strand
AAGAATTTAGTGAGGAGAGCGCAACAGGAATCTGGCTGTGGTCGCTATTGTTTCCTATTTCACTTGCGATCTATTGGCTTACCTCAAGCGTTGTTTTGGCTGCATTGCTACCCTCCATTCGAATGGCGGTTCCCACTCTACAAACGGGATGATGATCAATGCTTTTTGATTTTTGCGTTGTCTTCTTTAAGGGAATCTATTCCGAGTAGCACGATGGTCGGAGAATCGACACGTTCTTCCAGCGGAGTTTGCAATAACTCGGATTGTCGCCGGCTAGAGAGGTCACCCGTCGGAAGCTTGGGCTTTGCAGACAAAATGGGAATTTGCGTTGGCCCCACACCTTTTTCCGGCTGAGTTTGGCTGCCGATACTTACTGAACCCGCGTTGCCACTACGTTGAGCTACCGACGCGGTCGTAGCGATAAACTGATCGCGAATGTTCGGATCAATTTTGGTTAGGCGCTTAGCAAGCTGTTGGATACCGTAAGGGTTTCGTTCTGCTGTTTGCGAAATCTGGGAGAAAAAGGAAGAGCATTCGGTGAAATTGTTGTCTGCCGTCTTTCCCATCAACGGACCGAGTGTCTTTACCACCAAATCGGCACCTAAGTTGTCAAGCTTCATGAAGACATCCATGGACGCAACGATGCCTTTTTTTCCATTTGGAAGCGGCCCTGGACGGTTATGCAAGATAACGACGCACTTTCCATTGAGCTCCCTAGCCCAAAGACCGCCCTGGTATGAACCATTTGCAAAATAGATATGCATCGAATCGCTACCGAAGACAAGATCCATTTTGCTGGCCGTTCCAGCCCCGTCGCTCCCTTGTAACTGATATGGCCCAATTCTTTGAAGCGAAACTTTGGTCACACCCATAACTTCCCAAATATTCACGATCACTTCTGGATGCCGAACCAGGAATGTAAACATCTCGGGATCGCAGTCGACTGTCTCAGCTGGCATGCTTCGAAAGTAGCTCGAACTTGTGACTACAGTTCGGAGTCGTGTACTCGCCTCTTGGGTGAGTTGCTGGAAAGGAATTCGCTGGATTGCGGCATCGCGGGCTTCTCGGCTCGAGGTTCCCTCAGGCGTACTCTGACCTCGCCGAACGTGAAGTTGTTCGTCCACGCCGTTTTGCTGGGCGAAGGCTAGAGTGTTTAGAAACGGACCGGATCCAATCAAGTTGGCAGCCATGAGTACGAGGCACCCGCGATTTTTGCGAAGCCTAGTAAATTTGGTTGCGGTGTTTCGCATTGGCAGATCGACCTGAGGAGAAACTAGTGAGGCTGATCTGTACTGTCGGCAATCTTGCATTAAAAAGAACAGCAGAACAGTTCGAAATTGTTCTGCTAGCATTCTCTTATTGTGGAAGGTCGTAGATTTGCAAGCTCCTTTAAGATTTTCCAGAATTGCGTTAAGAAAAAATAGTGATTTTTGGATGCTTCGATTGGAAGTTCGTCCCCAAATACCAGCATGCTCTAACTCGGAAACGCGGTCCCAAAAGCTCCGTAAAAACCCCTGCGTTTTGAGAACGACTGGTAGGAGTGGTGGTGTTCGCCGAGAAGTGTTCTAAAATGACCTCTTTCACTTTCCACAAGTTAGGGATCCAAGTCAAATCGAAACACACAGAGTAAACTCGGATGAGTCGGACGAATTCCAGCACAACGCAGACCTTGCGGAACTAAAATTCAGCCCGCAAACCATGGAGGATCCGATCGTCACTATTGACCGGAAACGGACGGTGCATGGTTCGTTCATTGCGGTCACTGTACTTGGTTTCGTAGTTTTATCGGGCTCGGTTACACTGTTCGGCGACGGAGCTTTCCGCGACCTCGATGGCTTCATGATATTTTTCCTCGGTGTCACCATTGCATGCGTTTGTGGCGTCGTTGCGATTTGGATTCGAGCAAGATGGATCGGTGTCGCTGTACTGGATGACTCTGGGGTGATCGCAAGCACAATAGCCTGCAAACACGTTTTGTCTTGGGAGGAAATTGCGGGAGCCAGAACCTACAAGAAGCTCCTAAAGGATTCAAAAAAAGTCCAGGTCCGCGTATTGTTGTTGCTCGAAGATGGTCGTTGCCTAGAAGCCCCAGTCGATCCTAGCCAAGTGAACACGTTGTATCGAATTGTGTGTTCTGCGAAATTCAAAACCGGCAGTGAAGGGCAGAGGATGGGAATTTTAAAATGCCTCACAACCGTTTTGCTGGGATCCGTCGCAATGTCACTCGGCACGTGGTGGGCAGGACATGTCGTAGATCAATTCATCAACGGCGTTCTTTTTCAAGGCAACGTGAAAGCCTTATTGCTCAAACTTGCTTTTGCGATTGCTGGCCCGATTGGCGGCTTGGGATGCATTGGCTGGGGGCTTTACCATGCAATCGCCCGCCCCATATTATACAAACCTGGATACCTTTCGAACCCGGAGTAGAGTCTGGGCCCCGAATTCCCTACGAACTGCGCGTTTTGAAGTTGCCCTTTTTTGGGTGTTTTTGTTTCAAATACCAAAGAAATACAAGCCCGAAGCGCCAATCAGGGAATTGGTAGTTGGTCCAGTTTTCGAAGGTGAATCCCGCTCAGCTTGGAGGTATTTTTATTGCTTGCGCTGCGGGCTTGTACCAAAGGCGCAACTTCAAAACTTGCATATCGTGCTATGCTTTACCTCTGATCGCCTTTATCCCTCTCACCTGGAATCACCACTCGCCTGGAATCACCATTGAACGAAAGTCTTCATCGAGCCGCTATCCAACGTTTGGCCCGAAAC
>JAYVPE010000053.1:0-2765 GCA_043757575.1 Pirellula sp. | reverse complement strand
CCTCTCCGTCCACGTCGGCTGCTGTCTGCCTTAGCTGCCACGTTGGAAATATTGACGAAGGCCGCTTCGTTACACATGACATGTATGCTGCCGGCCATCCGGTCTTGCCACCGTTTGATCTACAAACATTTCTGAACGCCATGCCCCCTCACTGGACGACCATCGCAGAAAAACCCATCGGCGCAAATTCATCAAAATCCAACGTAAGTGCTTTTGAACTCCAAGCCGAATACAACCGCGCCCATTTCGACATTGCAGGAACCAGCGACGCAATTCAGCTTGCCATCCAGGGCAGTTATGACAAAACGCGTAGGAGCATGATCGGAGGTCTTGTAGCTAATGATCTAGGTATCGAGTTGATACACCAAGCCGCAACCGAAACGAAAACTTGGGGGGATTATTCAATCTACAACTGTATGGGCTGCCATCAAGAATTAAAAAAGAACCGAACTCAATTTAGGCATGAATCTCGAATCCCTGGGCGTCCATTTCCCACCAATTGGTTAACGCTGGAGTATCCTGCGATTCACGTTTCTAACCGAGACAAACAGGAAACACTAACTCGCGAGATGACGGTCTCGTTCAATGCCGTTCCGTTTGGAGATGCAATGCAACTAAACGAATTACGTGACGGCCACCGAGAAATTTTGTCCGATCGATTCGCAGATCGCCGCAGGCTAGAAAGGCGAGTGCTGACCAAGCAGGACGTGCGGCAATGGGTGGAGTTCCTAGTAAAGAGTCGTCAAGATTCACTGGACGACTATTGGGTTGCCAAACAGACGGCTTGGATGGTATGCGTCGCAGTCGATGAGCTCGTGGAGCATGGAGAATTGGCGTCCGATTCCGTAGCTCCAATTCAAAAGGAGCTTCGAGAGTCTTTGCACCTGGATCTGAAACTGCCACAACGCCAAAGCGTTCTCGGCCGACAGAACAGCAGCCTTGAAACGGCTCGGTCCTTCGACGTCGCGCGATGCAAAGAGTTACTCATCCAACTCGCGAAAGCAACCGAGTCGATTCGATAGGGCGGATTATTCATAGGTGGTCACGGAATTTAGTTTTTTCTTAATTGTGGTGGAATTTTGAGCGAAGCTACGATTCTTCGCTCGATCAGTCCAAAATCCCCCCTTCACGTCGAAAACAAACAAGCATGTTGGCTGCGATAGTATGCGTTTCTGTGATCATTTGAAATCTCTTTTTATTTAACCGCAGAGGTCGCGGAGGGACGCAGAGTCAGTTCGTCATTGAACAAATCTCAGCGGAACTCTGCGTTCTCAGCGGTTAGTTATCCTTGGTAAGGCTCATCCGGCAATCTAGGGAGGTCATTTCTTTTGGATGACGACTATTCCGTTGTCGCTGTGAAAAGGAGCTATACTAATCGCAGGAATTTTGCCGATAGCTAATGTATTGTGTGTTTGCCACCACGGTCTTGCCTAATGCTAGCGATTTCTAAACATGTCCTTGCGAATACTCAATCGGAACTTCGTGATTGCATTCTTAAGTGCAACTGTTTGCCAAGCTGTCGCAGCCCAAACGCCTGACGTACCAAACCTGAGCCAAGGGACCGATGGGGTAAAAGCCACAAGCGACATCACGAACCCAAAGGATCAGGTCGGAAAAACAGTTCCTGAAACAACCAAGAGCAGTTCGACACCGCCACTGACTAGCAATGCTCAGCCACCACAGAATAGCAGCCTCAATCGGCAAGTCTCGCAACTCGGGACAATTCCTCCAAAACAAAGCAGCTTTTCCAGCCTATCCAATGTCCCTTATATGGTTGGTGATACAACGGGCGGCGGTGGAGGGTCGATTCAATTTGGTACTTTTTCAATAGGCAATGATTCAACTCAGCAAGGACGCATTGGTAGTCAGTCAGTCTTAGTGGATCATCCCGGTTTTGGCAGAGAACGCGTCAACATCGCGGAGAACAACAGCCCGGTCGTTGCGGACCGAGTTTATGTCAACTACCGTCATTTTCACAATGCCTCAGAAATCGACGTTTTTAGTTACACTCCCATTGGCGGACTGAACAGTTTGGATATCAATAGGTGGACGTTTGGCCTTGAACGCAGACTGACCGAAAACAGTTCGTTGGATGTGCGACTTCCGATCAATTCCCAGCTTGCATCAGACCTTACTATTTCGCAGACGACAGGACCCGTGACCTCATTCCCATTGAATGACACGGCTGTGTCCGTTGGAAACCTTGGCCTCATTTACAAGTTGGCCTTTTATCAAAGCGAAAATTGGTATTGGTCGGCGGGGGCTGCATTGAACTTGCCGACCGCACCCAACGTGAACATTCGAACGAATATCGACGATTCGCGTTATCAAAATTTCGATCCGACCGGAAATCCTGTAGGTTCCAATTTTCCGTTCCGATCTTCGATGAACACGCGACTTTCAAACGACACTGTTAATTGTACGCCTTTCCTTGCTTCTGTTTTTCGACCCAGCTCGTCGACGTATTGCATGACTTTTTTGCAGTTGGACGTACCTCTTAATCCTTCGCGAATCGATGCAAGCGGAGACACATTCGTCAATAACCAACCGGCTTCAACGTTCAATTTACAAGGGCGTATCGATCAGCAAGTTCTAATCCGAGCAAACTTAGCTGCCGGAAAGTGGCTGTGGCAAAATGATCGCAATCGGATCGTCAATTCGTTTGGATTTCAAGGAGAGTTGCATTATACGAGTTCGCTGAACGATGCTGATGTCGTAGGATCTCCGGCACCGAACTTAGCGAATGGTACAGAGTTTGTAAGGTA
>JAYVPE010000052.1:0-2765 GCA_043757575.1 Pirellula sp. | reverse complement strand
GTCCAATGATTGCTCCCGCACGCAAAGACTGGAAGTTAGGGGTCTACGTGCAGAATACGGACGTCGGAGCTGTTATCACTCAAATCGCACCTGGCAGCGCTGGTCAGCAGGCTGGTTTACAACCGAACGACATTATCGTTGCGGTTGGCGGATCCCGAATAGGGAGTTTTGATAATCGTATCATTGAGTTGGCCGATGAAATTCGTAGAAATACGGATGCATCGGGACGCGTGTCACTGCTTGTGTTCAATTCTCGACAACGGTCGATCGCTTCGTTACCCGTTTCTATGAATTCGACTTCGAGTACGTTGACGGGTACCATAGCCGTTCGAGATCGATCGCAGTTGCCGTACGGTTCTACGCTCACGGTTCTACTTCAAAACGTATCAAAGCCCTACTATGAAATCGCTGGAGGAAAGTCGGTCACACGAGCAGATGGTTTCGGGCCCTATGGATTTGAACTCCATTTCGATCCGCGGTATGTAGATCCGAGAGATCAATACCAGGTGACAGCATCAATCTCCTTCGGCAATCAACTAACGTATGGACTTTCTCAGCCTATCCCGGTGGATGTAAACAATTTAGGACAAGCATTGAATCTCACGTTAGAGCAGGCCTCGGGGGGGCAATCCTTTGGCAATCAGGGTCAAATAGGCTTTCCACCCGGCGGCCAGGGCAATGTTGTTAACGTTGGTTACCCAGGTACCTTTGCTCCCAACGCTTTGAACGAGTTGTTTTTTCAGTTGCTTGGCAGAGCCCCGAGTGCTCGCGAGGTCATTGCATGGCAGTCCTATTTGCAACAGGGCAACTCCATCAATGATCTGAAAGTTAAATTGATGTCGAGCTCCCAGTTCCGCGAGAGATTTCCAAACGATGGTGCTTACATAGCACAGTTGGTTTCATCTTTGACGAATCGAGCACCCAATCAACAAGAATTGGCATATTGGATGACACGCTTGCAAGCTACGGGGGCACCCGAAATGGTCATCAATGAGATCTTTGCAAAGAATCGATAGAGTCCGCACGACCGAAAGAATGCATGCGGAATGGGCAATCGGTAGCGACTAGGAAGCTATTTTGTATTGCGTTGAATTGTCTGCTAATGATTCGAGCTGTCGCATTCGATAACTCATTCATCATTAGTCGAACTCACCGTAACCTAGGAATTGGTGCGTTGGGATTCGACTCTCCCACCTTACCAATAGACTTCCAAACTGTTGTTTGGTTCGCCGATGGCCACGGAAGGCTGATTCAGCCACGGCGCTGAATCAGTCTTTTTTGCATTGGCGACCGACCGACGAAATCATAAGGTTTCTCGCAATGCGATGCCAGTCAATACGTTTCCTTCTTCGCGCCTCCTTAGTGGCCGGACTCATTGCGTCATGCCAAAACGGAGCGCTTACTGCCTCGTGGAAGGATTGTCTGCACCCTATTGCCGGCACTTGCTTCGTTCACGATTTTCAATGGGAGCAATCCAATTTCCAAACTAGTTGCGGAGAGTACAGTTCCAAATCCATTTTGACCTCCGAATCTGAGATCGTGCAGACTTCTGATCGGGACACAGATCTTTGTATCGCCGCCGCCGAAACATTTGAATTCAGAATGAAGGTGGATGCAGTAGTCGCCGCCTTGCGTTCGCAATCCAACCAGTTTTTTGAAGCGGGGGCCAAGATATTTCAAAGTTACTCTCGTTCGCGTAGAATGATTATTTCGTCCATCGATAGTCAGAGTCTCAAGCTCGTCGAATGGATCAAAGTCGCAAACTCATTCCCGCCAATAGTAGTCGAATCGCAAGGCGATCAAGAATTGGAATGTGGCTGGGAGTGCGGAGACTGGAGCCGCCATGTTCCCCATTCGGTTTTGAATATTCTGCCGTACCGAGGCTGTGCTAACGTCTTCGTTTATGCGCTAGATGCTTCGACCGAGTCGCTTGACTCTAATACTAATTACACAAGTCAGCCCTCGATTTGTTGTCCTCAAGATACGAATCCTGAAGACATCGATTGGGAGAACATCACATCGTTAACTGTGACTTCAATTCGTCCGCCAACTTTAGATGCGACAGAAATTCTTGCAATTGAAACTGAAAATTTAGACAAAGTCTCTGAACCAAGCGAAATGCCCTTTTCGTCAAAGGATTTCTTGACAACGCTGCATGCCTCAACCTACGGTTCAATCCTACTTCCTGTTTCAAACTCACATCGCTTGGCGGTGGATTACGCAATGAATCTAATTTCGCCTACATACACTGAGGCAAGAAGCCAAATGTCGAAAGGCGTCACGAGCCAAATTCGAACTGTTGGGCAGTTCTTAGTCGAATTTGCAAACCAGATTGAAAATCGAATCGAACAAGTAGAGATTGCTCGACGGGATAACATTCAACGGTAACAGAATCCATGTAAGTCGTGAGTCGGGCAGCCGAACGCCAAGTTCGGTAGGCTATTGAGATTGTTCCGTTTCGTTTCCTTACTGCACGGAGACTCTGTCGATCTGGCTAGGAAGCTCGAAATCGAGGTTCATGTGGCGCATCCAGGTGACAACCCCAAAGGTATCTGGCCGGGCGTGATCCAACAAGGTAGAAAATGTGATGTGCCGAGCACCCATACTAACTGAACGAAATCCAGACTACGCGCCCGGGACTGGATCGTAAGATGACCCCGGCTGAATATGCAGTCTGGGAGCGAGAACAAGTAGAACGCCACGAGTATTATGATGGCGAGGTGTTTTCGCAAGCGGGAGGAACGAGGCGACACAGCTTGATTGGC
>JAYVPE010000051.1:0-2785 GCA_043757575.1 Pirellula sp. | reverse complement strand
TTTTGCGTTGGATGGTTCGCTCGATACCCTTGGCATCTCGAATCGTTACACTCTCTGGAGTGTCCGAAACCTTTAGCCCAATGATGACTTCGTCCTCGTCGGTCCTCGCCGCATACGCTTCGAAGTTGTGACTGATCCCGGCGCTCGGGGCCAGGATGGATGCATAAAGTGCATCCTTGGAGAGCTTGCTACCAATCTCGGTTAAAGCTGGCCCCACGTTTTTGCCTTCGATACCAACTTGGTGGCACTGGGAACAAGTCGCAACAGCGTTGTAAAGTTTCTTACCTTCGCTGGCATTGCCATTCTTTTTGACCAAAACTTCAATCGGCGGAAGGGGATTTTGCGAGGTTTTGACAAGTGGGAACAGTTCATTGGCTGCTTTCTTGATCGCTTCATCTTCTGAATTTCGCAGAGTGGCCCCGATGAGAATTTTTGCTTCGCCTGGCAATTTATTGGCTTTGGCGAGTTCGATCAACTGGGCATGAAACCCCTTGCTCCTGGATAGTCCGACCACCGCATCCACTTTGATGACTTTGGATACGTTATTGTCGTCAATCAAAGTACGACGAAGGTCCTGCACAGGTTTTCGATTGCTTAAAGTCAAAACCTTCGAAAGCGCTAGCGTACGTTCGTCTGGATCCTTGACAGTTAAGGATTTTGATAGGGCGGGCAAGGCCCCTTGTTCGATTGCCAGCTCCAACGCTTGAACCGATTGTGTATTTTCGCCCCAGGTTGCAGCGAGATCGACAAGACGATCTGCCATGCCAGCCACTTTCAACTTTTGAATGATCTTAAGCTGCGAGGGATCGTTCTTGAGCTGGCTTATATGACGTTGAACCGTTTGAAGTAACTTTGGGTCAGAATGGATATCGACTCCCTCCAAACGCATGAGCGCCTCGACCGTAATTCGATCGAAACGAGATTGGTTGTTTTCAGTAACCACCGCATGCACCGAATGCGCCAACAAAGTTTGCAAGGCATTCCGGCGTGCATCCGCGTCTTGCAAATCAAGGGCACGAAACATCGCTGGGATGTCGCTCGCGCTGAGCTTAGGGTTTCGCAATAAATCCGCTTGCAATTGCGCTGCAATTGGACCTCGAGCACGCCATACGATGTGCTGATTGGCCTTAGTATCAAGATTGCCGTTTGTTGCTTTCTTCCAAGCGGATAGGCATTCGTCCCAACGGTCGATTGCAGCGATTCCTACCGATTCAAGATACCAACGATCCATGCCGTCATATTTCATGGCGAGTTTCGTCCAGTATTCTGGCATTTCATTCGACTTGTCTTCTCGCAATGCCAGCGCCAATTCACGGAGGACTGCGATGCTTTTATCCTCCAACATGGCTGGCACAAAATCTTTGGTCGCGAATTTAGCTTGCCTTGCAATCCGAACGCCGGTGATGCGAACGTTCGAATCCGAGTCCTTGTTAGCTTGCTGGACCACTTGCTTTGCATCACCGATCTTGCTCAGTAGCCACAGAGCTCTGGCCCGCATGCGAGGGTTGTTATCGGTGGCAAGCTTGCCGAGTTCGATGGTCGCACTGCCTTTCAATTTCAGGAGTGCTTGGTACGCCATGAAGCGCACTGAGTTGCATGGATTCCGAAGTGCTTCGACAGCACCCGCTGCCGTAGCCAAGTCGAACTTGGGAACAGAGTACTTGGTGCCGGGCGGTGCGATACGAAACAATCGACCGCGTTCCATATCCTCCATATTATGACCACCAACACCTGGATCGTACCAATCGGAAACGAACAGCGAGCCGTCTGGGGCAACGCATACATCCGCTGGGCGAAACCATTTATCAAATTCGCCTACGGCTATGTCCTCGATCGTCGCCGAATATCCGGCACCATCAGGTTTGGTTATGTAGGATCGGACCACGTTGGGCCCAGCGTCGCAGTGGATGACTTGATCGCGAAATTTTTCGGGCAGTAAATTTCCTTCGTAGACTGTGATTCCGGTCGGTGAGCCTGCACCGGTAATCAAGACATTGGGCACAACGCCCGGATCGTTGAGATGCCAATGCCGTCTAGGAATCTCGGGTTCCCAGTTCGTACGCTCAACCTGCCAGCCCGCACCAGTGGACTCATCCGTGTATCCATAGTTTCCAAATTCCATCACGTAGTTGATTCGTGTCGCTCGGTTGCCGTCATCGTCGTTGTCGGATTGCCAAAGTGTCCCGAACGAGTCGACGGAAATTTCGTAGTTGTTTCGAAAATTGTGACCGACTACTTCCATGTCGCTCAGATCTTCGTTGCAACGAAACACCATCCCTTGGCGATAGGGTTTGCCAGAATCGTTGATCTCTCTTCCCCACCGATCTTTCACGGGATTTCCGTTGGTATCGCAAAGCCGGTGGCCGGTGTTTCCATAGTTGAAGAGCATTTTTCCGTCAGGACCAAACACGAATGAATGGACAGAGTGGTCGTGTTGTGGATCGCCGGTTTTGGTCAGCAGTGCTCGCTTGGAGTCGGGAACATCATCTCCGTTTTCGTCGATAAACTCCCAAACGTAGGGTGCGGCGCTGACGATAACTCGATTGCCCAAAACGCAGAGACCGAGAGCCGAGTCGATATCGCGACCCTGGTAGAAGACCTTTGACGTATCGACGATGCCGTCTTGATTGGTGTCCTCGAGAATGAGAATGCGGTCACCGTCAGGGCGATCGTTTTTATGTTTGCGGTAGTTGACTACTTCGCAGGCCCAGATGCGACCTTTGTGATCGATATCGATATTCGTCAAACTTTTTAGCATCGGTTCGGAGGCCGCTAGCGAAGCGTG